>CP067345.1:456854-773709 GCA_020641055.1 Clostridioides sp. ES-S-0010-02 | reverse complement strand
TTTTTCTCCAATAGAACTTCCTGCACAAGATGTAAACTGCCAACTATGCCCAGGTGCCCCTAAGTTTGTACATCCTGTAAAAAAGTAGGCTGTAGGAACTATATGCATTACATCTCCAATATCAGTAGAACCATAGCTATTAAAGTTCGTAACATTTCCTCCACCATAATATAGATGAGTTCCTTCTGGTAAATTATATTTATTTATCATAGCCTTATATTGTTGTGGGCTTTGTCTATCTAATTCAGCTGCAAAATCCAATTCATCTTGAGTCCAAGGCTCTTGTTTAATATTATCCATACATTCTGACACAAGATTTGCTAAGACATGATTATTTAGAGTATTATAACATCCTCCTAAAAACTCTACTTCAACCTCAGTCTCAGTCATCATTGCAGCTCCTTTTGCTACTTTTATAAGTCTTTCATATGTATTTTCTACAGCTTCCCTACTTAAAGCTCTTGTATAATACCATACTGATGCTTTATCAGGAACTATGTTAGGTGCTACTCCTCCATCTGTAATGGTATAATGAATTCTTACATCAGAGGTAACATGTTCTCTCAAATAATTAGCTCCTACATTAGTAAGTTCTACAGCATCTAAAGCACTTCTTCCATTTTGAGGGTCTGAACCAGCATGTGCAGTTTTTCCTTTAAAATGAAATTTTACAGAGTTAACAGCTGTTGATATGCCAACTGTAGCTTCACTAATTTTATTTGGATGGAAATTTATAGCTAAGTCTAATCCTTTAAATGCACCACCTCTAGCCATAAATCCTTTACCTGTTAATTGTTCTTCTCCTGGACATGCATAAAATACTATAGTTCCACTTAAATGGTTTTCTATCATTTCTCTTTTAAGTCCTACTACTGCTCCTACATGTGCAGTACATAATAAGTTATGTCCACATCCATGACCATAACCTCCCAATTCAAATGCTTCTTGCTTTGTTGAAACTTTTTGGTTTAAACCAGGTAGCGCATCAAACTCTCCCATAAAACCTATAACTGGTTTTCCTGAGCCAAAACTAGCTTTAATAGCTGTAGCTAAGCCTCCTACTCCTATTTCTACATCAAATCCTTCACTTCTTAGAAAATTTGCTGTATTTTCACATGCTTTGAATTCTTTAAATGCTTTCTCTGGATTTTTCCATATTTTCTTACTTAAATCATCAAGTTTGAGTCTTTTTTCATCTATCTCATTTATAGAAATATTTCCTATCATTAACTTTACCTCCCATAAATCTATTTTACATTAACCAAATATAAGTGGACCTATTATACTAGCAAATGCCACTGAAGCAATAGTTACAGTAACAAAACCCCCTATAATCATTTTTGGTAATAAATAATCTGTTGCCCTTTGCTTCTCTTCTACAGTTCCTTCCATAGCATCAATACCTTCATTAGAAATTATCTGTGTTGCTGGATAAGCAAGCATACAAGTTACACCAATTGCTGCTGACATTCTTGGAGAGTATCCTAATAACTTTCCTACAATTGCAGTAAATAGTATTATGAATACAGCTCCTACAACTAGAATTCCTATAGTTGGAACAATCATTGCAAATAATGCTGTTGGAGTTACCTTAGCAAGTCCTCCAGGTAACATTAACATACATCCAAACATTATAATTCCATTAGATTGAGATTTATCTAAAATTCCCTTTTCTAAAAACCCTATTCGTGTAAAAATTAAACCTACTAACAAGCATGCTATATTTGGATTTAAATAATAATTTGCTGGAGTAAATCCTGGTATTAGAGTAGCTAATCCTACAAAGTTCCCAATCATAGCAACAAATGAAAGTTTTGCAAGATATACTAGATTGGAGGATTTCTTATTTGATTCTTCTTTAAAAATTCTCATACTTGGAAGCTTAAAATTACTCTTTGATACATCCTTTAAGAAATCTCCCCTATCTCTTTTAAATTTTAATTCTTTATTTATGCAATATGTTGTTATAGGAATACCAAAGAATTTTTGAAATGACAATACTAGGATTACAAATGCTGCAAGTTCAGGTCTATTTGCTGCTTCTGCAACCGTTGTTACAATAATACCAGCAACAGTAGAACCTGCTATTGGAGGTGCTGCTATTAAAGCATACTCTCTACCAAATAACATACTACCAACTGTGAAACAACCAACCGCTATGCCTACAATACCTACTAATGCAATTACAACTGTTTTCCATTCATGGCATAAATCCTCAAGGTTTATAAGCGTTCCCAAGTTGGTTATTAACAATGCTATACCAAAGTTACTCATTGCAGCTAATATCCCTGATGCTCCTGTAACGTCTTTTGGAAGAATATTTGTCCAAAAGCCTAATAAAAATATAATACATACAAATAGCAATGTTGAAATTGCACCTTTTGTTTTCTTAGATAAAAACTCACTAAAAGCATAAATCATTACACATACAGTAAAGCAAGTAAGCGGATTCCAAAAATTTTCCATTGTTGTTTCCTCCTAAATATAATAATTTTTATCAATAAAACAATAATTATAAAGTGTGTATTCTGTAGTTATTCTCAACTACATATAGCACAATTTGATATTTTTTGATGATATTTTATACGTCTCAAATTATTCCTAAAATACCTAATATAAATTAATAACATATCCATTAATATTGTTAAGAGATACCTTATTTTAACTATTTCTTTTAAGTCTTCTTTAGGTGCAAACTTGTATTTGCTAATGCCTCCCCTCTTTAAGTTAGACTATATCTAGCGACTTTAGAAATCGTATTCCTAGCAATAAAAATTATTTGTCATATTAAATAAATGATAAACTATATGTCTATAGTAGTCCTAAATTATTCTTAAATTAGTAAAAAAAAATAAATTTACTAAAATAAGGTCACTAGTTTTTATTTTGTCAAACTATTCTTGATATAAATTATAATTTCAAACTTTACTTTTGTCAATATATTCTGACAATAAATTACAAGTTTATAGTTTTAGAATTATTCTTAATCTTCTTATATCACCATGTACTTTATACTTAAATGATTATCATTCAGAAGTTATTCTAGAAGATTCCTACTATATATTACTTTTTATACAATATACTTTTTTAAGATTGAATATAATGTTATGTATCTATTTTTCAATAAAAATACTCCTATTTTATCATGAGCTATTTATCCAACATGCCTTTAAGATAAACTGGTGGATGCTTTACACCTTTTAATTCTTCATTGCTTTTTAAAAGTTTATTATTATTTTCTATATCATAAATTTGTAACATTACTTTATTTACATATAGAGCATAATAATCATCACTATAAAAATATTGATATTCATATTGAGGGTCATCTTTGTAATATACTCTATATAGTATTCCTTTGTAGCTTGCTTTCTTTGCTTTTTCTCTTGTAATACTCTTTATATTATCTTTTGAAATATCTTGCTTTACCATATACTTGTTAATATATATTTCAGCCTCCTTCCATGGTTTAATGTAGTTTTTATACACAACAAACCCTGTTACACTTATAATACTTATAATTAATACTCCTAAAATAACTTTATACTTTTTCATATTAATCCTCCCTACTTCAATCTAAATTTTTTTCAGTTCTAATGTTAAAAACTTGATATAATATACTAAAAAAGAGATGTTATATTTTTTTATTAAAATATAACATCTCTCATATTTAGTATCAATATATATGCCCCAACTGGTAGGTTAAGTGACCCCACTGTCAGTATTTTGATTAAGTGGTATGTATTGTCCATTTTAACCAATTTACTATATTTTAATTGCTCTACTATCACATATAAACTGTAATATCACATCTGCTGCTTTTTTTGAACCTCCTGCATTATAAAAACTTTTTGATAGTTTAGTTGCATTTTCTTTGTATTCATTATCATTCATAACTTGAAATACTGCATCTTTAATATCTTTTGATTTATTTTCTTTTAACATGAGCCCTGCGCCCAAATAAGTAACTCTATTAGCTACCATTCTCTGCTCCGAATGTTGTGGAAATAATACCATAGGTACTCCATAATATAAACTTTCATTAACACTATTCATCCCACAATGAGTAATAAACACATCAGTTTCTTGAAGTACAGTAGTCTGTTTGACACTATTTTTAACTTCAAAATTATTTGGTATATGTCCTAAACTTTTAATATCAGTATCACTACCAACAGACATAATTACATCAACCTCATAATCTTCAAATGCATTTATACAGTTTTTATAAAAGTTAATATTTTTATTATTAATTGTACCAAGTGAAATATATATTAGCTTTTTCTTTCTCTCTTTGGGTCCAATAATTACCTTTGATACTGATGGCCCTACAAATGAATATTTACTAGAAAAAGTTTCTACCATTGGTTGAAATTCTTTTGATGTATATACAATAGTATTCGTATCATCATCATTAGAAACTATAGAAATAAAGTTTTTTACCTCATATCCTTTTCTTCGTAAAAGCTTTATTTTTTTATTAATACGTCTCATACCAAAAACCATACATATAATTTCTATAAAGCTTTGTTTCATCATCTTCGCTGTATGTTTATTAATCGCGAAAGTTGTTGTAGAACATATATATGGAATATTAAGTTTTTGTGCAAATAATTTTCCCCAAAAACTTAGTGAATCTGATACAATACAATCTGGATTAAATTCTTTAAGTTCTCTACAAACTTTTTCATCTAAAGATATGGTAGTATCTACTATCATCTCAATTAACCCAGAAAAATCTTTACCAATTTTTTTCTCATCTCCAGGACGTAATTCTGGAAGATATTTATCACAACAAATAAATTTTGCTCCAGCACCTTCAATTTTATCTTTAAATTCATTAAAAGAATAGTACAATACCTCATTCCTTCTATCTACCAATTCACGAACTACTTCAACGGTAGGATTGGTGTGACCATATGCAGGAATACTGAAAAATACTATTTTGCCCATATTTTATCCATCCTTTTATAATTTTTTTAAATTACTCTTCTTTACTTATTACCCCCATATGACCTATAAAATTTATCAAATCACGTTGATGAACAATTCCTAATCCTCTTTCTTCATCTCCTAGTATCAATAATTTGTCCCCTGAGTTTATATTAAATACATCCCTTGCTTCTTTTGGAATAACAATCTGACCACGTTCACCAACTACGACAGCTCCAAAGAAAAATTTTCCTGTAGGTGGTACTATAATCCCTGATTTTTCTTCCGAATGATTAACTAAATCATCTAATCTGACATTATACAATTTTGCAAGTTTAATACAACTATCTATATCAGGAGTAGATTCTCCATTTTCCCATTTTGCTACTGATTGTCTAGAAACATTAAGTTTTTCAGCTAATTCTTCTTGTGTGTACTGGTGAATTTTTCTTAGTCTTTTCAAATTCGTATTAATCATATTTTTCATACCTCCTATGTTTATAGTATTAGATTTATTACTTAAATTCTATCAACTAATCTTAACATTCATGTATATATTTTTATACATAAAAAAGAGCTATCACAGAACAAATTTAATTTATTCATGCGACAACCCCTTTTTGCTAAATCACTTTACTTTACTCACCTTTTCTTACATCATCTTCACCAATATGTTGTATTCCAACAAATATAAGATTTATTAGCTCTGTTAGTGATTTCCATTGTGATTTTTTTGAATCAAGATAATAATAATTTCTAGTTCCTTCTCTACGTACATTAACAATTTCTGCTTCTTTCAATATTTTAAGATGATGAGATACAGCAGGACGAGAAAGATGTGTTTTTTCTGTAATTTCTCCTACTCGTATACCATTGAAGTCACTTTCTAAGAGTGTTATTAAAATTAACTGTCTAGTTTCATCTCCCATAGCAGAAATAGCTTTACGACATTCTTTAAATTTAGATGTTATTTCTTGTATTCTTTGCTGACATTCTTTTTCCATAAACTCCTCCATACCTTATAAGTATCTAACACTTGCTGGTTCTTTTTGTGCAGTACGTCTATATTTAACATCTGGATATCCAATCACTAGTGTCATAAGTACATGATTCCTGTGTTTTAGACCTAAAAGTTTTTTTAACTTTGGTGAATTATTTGCTACATCTGAAAAATATCCACTAAATAAAACCCCCAGACCATAAGATTCTGCCATTAGTGCCATATTAGATGCTGCAAGTGAACCACTAATCTTATCTTTTGTTACTATCATTATTGCAATAGGAGCATGCTTGAAGAAAAAGTTATCATCAACCTCAACTTCCTTTGAATATTTAACAGCAATATTTGCAATAGGTTTTATTTTTCTAAAAAATCTCACTGCTTCCTTTTCATATATTGCTTTTTTATTGTCTAAAACAATATATGATACATCTTGTGAATTTTTAGCACTAGGTGTGTATCTACCTGCTTCAATAATTTGCTTTACAATTTCTGAAGAAACTTCTTTATCTTTAAATTTCCGGATACTTCTTCTAGATTTAATTGCCATTAGTAATTCATCTGAGTCTAAGTTTGGCTTATTTGTAAGTTCTATTGGTGGTTCATCAAACCCTGTAAGTGTAATAGCTTCTTTGGGACAGATTGCTGCACAGTGTCCACACATTAGACAATCTTGCTTTTTAATTACTGATTTTTTATTTTCTATAATTATATTATTTACTGGACAATCATTTTTACAAAGTCCACATCCAATACAAAGGTCTTTATTAACTTCAATTATATGTTGATATTTCATATACATTCATCTACCTTTCGTTCATTAGTTTAAACTATTATAACACGAAGATGTTTTTTATATTCATTGGTAAAGAATTTGATTACCATTAAATTTTTAATACCTCTATTACACAAGTTTTTCATAGATTTTAAAGTATTATAGGTTTTGTATAATAAAAAAGACAAGCTTGAAATTTAAGCTCGTCTTTTTTATCTCTTACTATAAAATAAACTCTCTCTTCCTTTTTAGCAAATCTCTCCATGAATCCTGCTACATTATTATCAACTAATAACTTTCCTTTGTTTAATCCTAATAACTCATATCAATAATTTGGCACATGTTTAGAATCGGTAAAGATGATAACACATTTTTCATTCCAAAATAAATTCAAATTTATAGTTTATACAATATCTATGCTTCATAAAATACACCTACTATTTCTTTTTTGGTATGTGCACTTAAAAGCCTTTCACTTATATCTTTACCACCTAAAATATAAGCTATTTTAGATATTAACATTATATCTTCTTTACCTTCAGATTGTGGCATAGCAAACATAATTACTAATTTTACAGGCAAGCCATCTATACTTGGCCAATCTACACCTTCTCTAGATTTACCTATTACCACAGATGCTTTCTTTACATACTTTGTTTTTCCATGTGGCATAGCCATTTGATAACCTATACTTGTAGAGCCCATTTTCTCTCTATGATTTAGTGCCTTTATAAACTTACTTTTTGAAGTTATACTTCCTTTATCATATAATTTATCTACTAATTCTTGTATTATACCTTCTTTTGTAGTTGATTTTAAGTCTAAAATAACACTTTCCTCGCTTAATATTTCTCTAATTTCCATTTATTTTCTCCAGTACATTGTTATCAAATAATATTTTAATATCCTCTTCTCTTTCGCAATCTATTATATAATTTATATAGTTCTTTTGCCTATATAGATTTGATACTTCAATCAGAATATGTTTTAAAAAGCTATGATTACTAGTTTCTAAGTAAAGGTCAATCGTTCTATTAATATTATTGACATTCATTATTCCCTTATTTACTTTACTTTGATTGCATATATATATATTTAAATCTTTTCCTAATGCAATAGATTCATATTTACTGCTTAAATTCATACCTATTAAACTTCTCATCTGGCTTACATCAAAATTAAAATATATATTATCTTTTAAATATACTCCTAATAAGTTTGTATCTAAGTCCATACTTTTTCTAGGTTTATTAAGTAAAGCATTTTTTATATTATTAATATCACTTTCCATTAATAGTACTGATACAACTATATGTGATTTCTCTTTCAAATCTAAATTTACAGTAGATATTACAAAATCTACATCATCCAAATTTCGCTTATTCAACTGATGCATGGGAATTATATCAACTATAGTCCATTCAGGAAATTCTCTTTTTAATCTAGCAGCAAGAAGCTGAGATGTTCCATATCCTGTATTACAAACTACTATTACTCTTTTACTACTCATATTTCTTTCTATAGCTGCTTGAAAATATGTAGCAATATACGAAACTTCATCTATACTAATATTCTTCAGATTATAATGCTCTGTCATAATATTTATAGTCATCATGCATAACCCCAATACCTCAGAAAATCGCTCTTGTATCTCTTCTAATAATGGATTTTTTATTTGGATATCATATCTTAATCTGTTTAACATGTGTCTTACATGAGATGTCAGACTTTTTTGCAGTAGTTCATCATCTTTAAGATTTATATTTAAAAACTGTGACATATTCTCTATCATTATAGATGATATTTTTTCACTATCACTTAATATATCTGATTCATCATTGCAACGCTTATTGCTTTCGCTACTAAATCCAGATGATACTAAATATATATATATATATTTAATTTCATCTTTAGTTATTTTTACTCTGTATCTATTTTCTATTTTACCTATAAGTGTAGTGACCTTTTGATATACTAACTCATCCAAATTACATATAGAGACTTCCTTTTCTTCCTGAAAATCTATTTGATTACCTTCTTCAACTCTCTTTAAGCATATAAGTATATGTGTAATTAAATTTATATAGTAGGGCTGACTTATAACATATCCTAAATTATCTTCTAATTCTGTAATTATAGTTTCTACAAATATGATAGAATCAATATCAAATAAATTTATCAATGCACTAAATGTAGCAGAATCTAATCTGGTTAACTCAGATATATCGTGCTGTTCATAATTTTCATCTAATAAATCATCTACCATCTTAGCAATCGATTTCCTTATATCTACTTCTTTACCTATAATTTTAGTTCCCTCTAAGGTTTTATTAAGTTTTAAATTATATTCTTTTATCCATTCCTCTATATATTTAAAATCATTTACTATAGAAGTTTTACTTACATAATATTTATCCGATAACTGATTTATTGAAGTTATATTATTTGAATTTAATAATAGATATTTTAAAATTTCCATTCTTCTTTGCTCTACTGATAAAGACTTATTTCCCTTTGGTTGTATATTTAAACTATTAATTAGGTCTATATCTTTCTTTGCTGACGCTTCTATTAATATTCCGCAACCCCTTTTTATATCAATTTTTATATCGAAAGTTTCTAAATATATCTCAATCATCTTCAAATCTTTTTGTAATGTTTTATCTGATACATTTAATTTATCTTTAAAGTATTTTATAGGTCTATATTCACTTTCATTTAATATCAATTTAAGAAATTCAATTTGCCTTGATGCAAGCATACTTATGCCCCCTACCCATTTTTTGATATTTCTATTAATTACTATTTTAGCATATTTAATAACTATGTAAAAATACTAAAATACTTCTGTATCATAAAAGAATTTATGATACACTTTACAAAATCGATATAATATAGGATATAATTTTAAAATAAAAAATAAGGATATTGAGAGGTTGCTAACTACTTCCAATATCCTTATTTTAGCTCTTATTTATAATTTAAGCACCAAGTACTTCAACTTCACCACTTCCACTCTTTATAGTAGGCTTTGTTATTCCTATAATTAAAGTTGTTATTACTGTGCCAGCTAATATACAAGCTATATACGCAACTGGTGCACTACATGCAAATGGTATTACAAATATTCCTCCATGTGGTGCCATCAAGGTTATATCTAAACTCATACATATTGCCCCACCTATACAAGAACCAATTATGTTTGCCGGAATCATTCTTAACGGATCTGCAGCTGCAAAGGGTATTGCTCCTTCCGTTATAAAAGATGCTCCCATTATAGCAGTTGGTAGTGCTGACTTTCTTTCTTCTTTAGTAAACTTATTTTTAAATATTAACATGGCTAATGCTATTGCTAATGGAGGTACCATTCCACCCACCATTAATGCTGCTGATGGTTCAAATACATTACTAGAAAACATAGCTAATCCAAATGCAGAAGCTGTTTTATTAATAGGTCCTCCCATATCTGATGCCATCATTCCTGCTAATATTGCACCTAATAATACTTTATTAGTTCCAGACATACTTTGTAACCAGGACTGTAAAGCTTCATTTAACCATGATGCTGGTGTATTAACTACGAAGAACATTATAGCTCCACTTGTGAATGCAATCAGCAGTGGACATATCAGTACAGCATTTACCCCTTTTAATACATCTGGTAAGTTTTCTGTTATCTTCATTACTCCTAAAGCTATATATCCAGTTGCAAATCCTGCTACCATACCTCCTAGGAATCCTGAACCTCCAATAACTGCCATAAAACCAGCTATCATAGCAGGAGCAAAACCTTGTCTTCCTGCAATTGATTTAGCTATAAAACCAGCAAGTATTGGTATGAATAACTTAAATGCTGAATCGCCTCCAAGTTGTCCAAAGAATCCAGCTATAGGATTGTATGTTTCATGAGTTGGGTCTGATGCAAATATACCAAACATAAATGCTATAGCTATACCAATCCCACCTATTACTACAAATGGAATCATTTCAGATACACCATTCATTAAGTGCTTATAAATACCTTTTTTCTCTGACCCTTGAAGTATTTCTTTTGAATCTTCTAAAGTTTTCCCACCTGGCTTAATTTCTTTAGCCATTCCATTTTCAGCATTTATAATTAAATTTTTGGCTAATGAAACATTCTTAGCATCTGCTACTTTCTTTTGTAATACTTTCTTTCCTATAAATCTACTTGTTTGAACTTCTCTATCACAAGCTATTATTACGTATTCAGCTCTTTTTATATCTTCTTTAGTTAACTTATTTTCTACACCTATGGCTCCATGTGTTTCTATTTTAACTTCATATCCAAGTTCTTGACCTGCTTCTTCTAACGCTTTTTTTGCCATAAAAGTATGAGCTATACCTGTTGGACATCCTGTTATTCCAACTATAAGACCTTTATTTTGATTATTACTTGAATCTCCTGATTCTACAGCTTTATAATTAAATATATCTAATATTTCATATGGAGTTTCTGCACTTAGTAGGTTCTTAATAAGATTTTCATCCATTAAATATGTAGCTAGTTTAGATATAATCTTAAGATGCTCGTCTAAACCTGACTCTGGAACTGCTATCATAAAAAATGACCTAAGTTTTTGACCATCATTATCCGTGATATCCTTATCTGTTCTTAAATACATCATTACAGGTCGCTTTACTGTACTTGACTTAGCATGAGGGATAGCTATTAAATTTCCCATGTTAGTTGGTGATTCTTTTTCACGTTTATTAATATCAATTATAAACTTTTCTTTATCATTTATATAATTTCCATGATACAAATGATTTGCCATATAATCAATTACATCTTTTTTAGTTTGTAATTGTTTATCTAATACAATACAATCACTACGTAATATTTTGTCTACCATAAATTCGCCCCTCCCTTTAATTTGTTATCCAATCACTGATTCTTCTTTTGGTGAAAAGCATTTTAATTTATCTATGTCATTGAATAAATTCATTTTAAACTCTATAACTTCCCTTGCAGCTTCTATACATTGTGGATATATAGCATCTGGTTCATATAAACTTGGATTTTGTTCTAATACTTCTCTGCACTTCTTATAATACGCTGATTTAACATCACTTGAAATATTTACTTTACAAACTCCTAGTTTAACTGCTTGTGCTATTTCTTCATCTGGATTTGACGATCCGCCATGAAGAACTAAAGGTATATCTACTACTTCTTTTATTTCTTTTAATAAATCTAATTTAAGCTCTGGTTTAAACCCTTTTGGATATATACCATGTGCTGTACCAATTGCAATGGCTAATGTGTCTACACCTGTTTTTTCAACAAAATCCCTAGCTAATTGTGGATTTGTATATATTATTTCATCAGAACCACCTTCTCCTGATGTTCCAGTTGTTCCTATTGTTCCAAGTTCTCCTTCTACAGATATATTTAATCCTTTTGCAATTTCTACTACTGCCCTAGATATTGCTACATTTTCTTCATATGATAAATGTGAGCCATCAATCATTACTGATGTAAATCCACATCTTATAGCTCTTAATATTTGACTTTTATTTGCTCCATGGTCTAAGTGTATTACCATAGGTACCTTACTCTTATGTGCTTCTTCTATACAACTAGCTACAAAGCTATCTTCTAGGAAACTTAACTCATTTGGGTGTATTGCAAGTATTACTGGTGCATTTTTTTCATTAGCACTCTGTACTACTGCTTTAAGTATTTGCCCACTCCCTATATTAAATGCTGGTACTGCAAATTGATTTTCTTGTGCTACTTTTAACATTTCCTTCATATTTATTAACATATTGTACCTCCTGATATTTTAATTTTAATTTATTTGTTATTGTTTATATTTAAATAATATCAGGGTAATAAAAGTCAGAAAATAACAATCGTTTTCCTTATTGAAAAGGAACTTTTATTATATATTCTTAGTTCCTTTTCAATAAGGAGCTTTTAGAAGTCTATATCACAGTTAATTATATTTCTTAAACTTATTTATTATCAATACTCAATAAGCTCAAAAGCTGACTCTAATAATTGTGATTACTTTGTAAATCTTCATTTAAATTCTATCCTCTAGATATATCATCAATTTATCAAAAGATACAAACATATCAAATACCCTACTTTCATTTACTTGAAAATTAACATTCAATAATAGCATATCTTACATAGATGTTATATTTTACATACCTATTAGCTATAAATTTTAAAACACTAGCACTATAGTTAATGCTATATTGATATCAAAAAATCAAAAAGATATTAGCCAGACAGCCAATATCTTTTTGTACATTTCAATGGTATAGATGATTTATAGGAATCATACTCACAATTATCTAATTTTTAGATGTCATAAGCTTGACATAACACACCAAAATTACACTTCTTGAGTTCATTTCTAAGAAATAAAGAAACTTGGTTTTCTAATCACTAATTTATAAATTAGTATCTACTATTTTATGTAAATCTTTTTCTATCTAATTTAAAAATTATTCCTAATGCTATATAACATATCCCAATTACTAATACACCATAAGCCATAGATACTCCTATCTTAAATTCTTGCATATTAGTTACAATGGATATTGAAATAGGTCTATTGTAAACGCCATAAAGCAAGGCTGACATTGTATATTCTCCAATTGTACGAATAAATACTAATATAGCCCCTGAAATTATTCCTGGCATCATATTTGGGATTATTATATTATAAAAGGTTTGTATTCTTCCAGCACCTAAACTCCTTGATGATTCTTCTAGTCCTAAATTTATTGACTTCATAGCAACCTCATTGGATGAAAATAGTAATGGCAAGGCATAAATTGTATATGCTATAGGCAAAATATAAAAACCACCTATTAAGGATTCATTAAAAGCAAATATACTTTTTTGATTAAATGTATTAATTAGGTTAACTGCAATGGCACTTGCAGGCATACTCCAAGGTAACATTATAATAAATTTTGCTAGTCGATTATATGTATTATCCTTTTTAATTACTAAATATGATACTGGTACTGTAATTATTAATCCTAATGCTACTGCCATTAAAGACATTTTCAAACTGTTTAAAATAGGCTGTAATACACGTGATTTTTGGAAAATTATCTGGTAGTTTTCCAGTGTAAAATCTCTAGGAAATATGGTCGTCATAATTGAATGTGTGCTTACAAATGATAAGTATACAATAGTAATTATAGGGAGCATAATAATAATAATAATTTGTATTTCAATAATAATCTTACATACAAATGTAAATAAGTCTTTTTTTCTATTGTCAACTTTATAACTTTGAGATTTTAGGGATGATACTACTCCATATTTTTTGCCATAATACTGTAACAAAAGCATAAATGCAATCCCCATTAGTAACAAAGTAATCACTTGAACTGAAGCTATATCCATATGGTTATTAGCCTTAGACCTAACAATCTGAGTACTCAAAACTTTAAAACCACCACCTATAAGATTTGGTGCTGAGAAAGAACTAATACCTGATGCAAAAGTTATAATAGTAGAAGTTATAACAGCTGGTGTAATAACAGGCCATATTACATCGAAAAATACTCTTAGCTTTGATGCTCCCATTCCTTTTGCAGCTTCAACTGTTGAGTAATCCACATATTTTAAGGCAACATATACATTTAAATAAAAATACACATACTGAGTATAGGCAACCACAAATAAAATTCCCTTTAATCCACTAAAATCATAGGGTTTGTTGATAAATGAGAGTAAAATTTCTATAGATTTTGTAACTATCCCACTTTCTCCATAAAGCTGAATACATGCAATTACCATAATTACTCCAGGAATCATCATTGGACTTAGTAAAAGAATATGTATGATTTTTTTGTGTTTATCACAAACAAATGTCATATACAAGGCAAGTGATATACCCATAATTCCACACACAACTACAGAACCCAATCCCAAAATTATAGTATTGCTTACTACCCTTAAATTATTAGTATTTGAAAAATATTCTTTGAATACTTCAAAAGAATATCCAGCTTCACCTTGAAATGCTTGTGCAAAGGTGTTAGCTATTGGAACGATAATATATCCAATCAGAATCCAAAATAATATACTGTATAAAATAATAGAAATAATATTTTTAGATGTGAATTTACTATGGTTTCTTTTTTTAATCATATTATTCACCTTGTAGCACACCTAAATATGCCCTATCCCCTACATTTAATTTATTACTATTATTCAGCCTATTAAGTTCAGTCACTTGATATTTTTTCTCATTATTTGATACTGTATATTCTAAAATTGGTCCTAAGAAACGCTTAGATTCTACTTTTACTTTTACAAACCCACTTTGGTTAGTATTTTGCAACAATACCATTTCTTCAGGTCTTTTATAAATATAAGGCTTTGTCTCTTTTTCAATATTAAAATTAACATAATCCTCTTTTTCAATACAGTTTGAAGTGCCTACAAAATTTGCCACAAAATCATTCAATGGTCTTTTGTAGACTTCCATTGGCATACCAATTTGAAGAACTTTACCCTTATCCATTACAGCTATTCTATCAGAAATAGCCAACGCCTCTTGTTGATCATGAGTAATAAATAAAGTAGTAATACCAATTTTTTGCTGTATCTCTCTTATTTCTTCTCTCATTTTAACTCTTAAAGCTACATCTAGATTAGACATTGGTTCATCTAATAAAAGCATAGTAGGCTCAGTAGCTAATGCTCTTGCTACTGCCACTCTTTGTTGCTGTCCACCAGATAATTCATCAATCTTTTTTTTCCTAAAATCTTTCATTCCTGCCAGTTCTAAATAAGTATCACATTTTTCTACTATAATTTTTTTAGATAATTTTTTTATTTTTAATCCATAAGATACATTTTCTTCTACAGTCATATTTGGAAACAATGCATAGTTTTGAAAAACAGTTCCCATATTTCTATTTTCTGGTTCTAGGTTGGTAATATTATTATCACCAACATAAATACTCCCAGAAGAAGGTTTTATAAATCCACCAATTATTCTTAAAATGGTTGTTTTACCACATCCAGAAGGGCCTAATAAAGTAAAAAATTCGCCTTCTTTGATGGATATATTAATATCATGTAATACTTTTTCTTTTCCATAATAATGATTAATTTCCTTTAATTCTATATTCTCCATATCGACCCCACAAATTATCTAATATTTATAAATTTTTAAATATACACATGATGAATCACTTCACATCATCAGCTACTTCATTAATTACTCAAAAGCTATTTTATTTAATATCAGAGTATTAGCATCATTAGGTAGCGTGAATTACACAAAAACCATGATATACTATAGTTCCCTTATACGTAAAATAGCGAGGAAAGTCCTCACTATTTTTGTATATAATATTAAATTATCTAACTAGACTATTTTATAGTTTTATTATTATCTATTATATCTGTTTCCCACTTTTCAATCCAGTTAGATTGATTTTTTCCAATTACAGACCAATCTACATCCATAGCTTTATATTCTTTCGACATCCACTTTGGTGAATCTTTAAGTGCAGAATCTAATGTTGGTATACGGTTAAAATCATTTGCAACCATAGATTGGACTTTAGCACTTCCAACAAAATCTACAAATTTAGCTGCTGCATTTGGATGTGGTGCATTTTTTAAAGCTGCTACACAGTCTGTAATTACTACAGAACCACTCTCTGCATCCACAACTTCTAATGGCATATTATTTTTTTCTTTATTATCTATTATATCACTTAACACTGCAACAGATATAGCAGCTTCACCTTTACCTATTGCTGAATACATAACACTTCCACTATTGTAGTAGTTCTTTATATTTTTATTTAAATCTTCAAGATACTTCCAAGCTTCAGCTTCACTCTTAGTAGTTGAATAGTAATTGATTAAGTTACTAACAGTAGAACGCATAGATGATGATAATGAGTCTCTAGTAACTATTAAATCTTTATATTCTTCTTTTGTTAAATCGCTCCAATCTTTTGGTGCTTTATCAGCTGATAATAATTTTGTGTTATAAAACATCATTACTGGTGTTTTTATAGTTCCATACCAATATCCTTCTGAATCTTTATAAGACTTGTCCAATTCATTATTCCAACTTGGTTCAATCTTTTCATATAATCCTTCTTCTTTTAATTGCATATATGTAGACGTATCCCCACCAAACATTATGTCTGCTTGTGGATTATCTTTTTCACTTCTAACACGATCTGCTAGTTCACCCTTTAAGTTTATAAATTCAACATTAACTCCTGTTTCCTTTGTAAATTCTTCAGAAATCGCTCCTAGCATATCCTCACCATTAGTAGTATATACTACTAATGTATCCTCTAATTTATCACTTTTTGCTGCATTATCATTGCTACAAGCTACCAGTGATAATGACATCACTACAGTTAATAAAATAGCTGCTATTTTTCTCTTCATATCAATACCTCCCCCATCTTCTCCATGTTCATTTTAAATGTTATTATTCTTATAGTCAACGATTCGACAATAATCTATATAATTGTATTTTTCTATAATTACTTATTTTGTTATTGTTTTTTTCTATGTCTATACTTATTTTTATACATATAAATTTTATATTCATATTAATCCATTTTTCAATCTGGGTATTTTATTTCTTTGAAACATATTTTAAATATTAGTATTATCATTGTAAAAATCAGATATATAAAAATACTATGATTTTATATAGTTAATTACAAAATCAAAATAAGGATACAAATTAATTTCATATTATCTTGTATCCTTAATTCGTATCTAGTTTTAACTATTTATCTTGGATAGCCTTTATGATACACAATCCATTTTCTAGCATTAATTCTTGAGCCAAGTATATATGACCCTTACAGTGCATATCTGATACACCCTCACTTATAAGTTTATATGTTTCAGAAGTATATAAACAATCCATACTTTCTTCCAAACTCTTGCCTGTCTGCTTAGAAAATTCTAATATAATTTTTTTATATAGTATTTGTAATAATGTTTTATTTGCTTCCATAAGCACTATACCTTCTCTTCACATCTAAATTTTAAAAGAAATAGTCTACATTCCTCTGCTATATTGTCATTTAATTCTATTTTAACCAAAAATTCACTAGCCTCTTCATCTAATGAAATCCCTTTTGCACCTTGAAGCATAAAAAATCCATTTTGAGAAACAAATCTATCATTACTTCTTCTTGGTACAATTGCAAAGCTATCTATAGATATATGTCCTTCCAAGAAGTCTCTATAATTTTTAATTCTATCTGGTAATATATCTAAAGTCAATAAACCTATATTCTCAAATCTACTATCATTTTCACTTTCATATAAATTTTTTCAACTCTTGTTTAATCCAATCTGCAATAGCATCCATATACATGCACTTTTCCCATCTTTCTTATCTTTAATAGCAAAGTATAATGATGTTATAAAGCTATCTGTCCAAATAAAGAAATCTTGTAGGCAAGTTACAATGTTTCATTAAAAATAGTACATCCCAATCTTTATTTTCATAAAATTGATTATAATAAGAATCTTCACAATTTATAAAATAATTGAAAATATTGTTTTCTGAATCTCTTATTATACTCAAATTCTTATCAATTCTATATAAACCACCATTTAACCTATAATTTATATTATTATGTACCCTAAACCATACTATTCCAGATTCTTTTTTAAACACTGAAATATATTTTAAAATATCATCTAAATTATCTATAAATCTCACCCCTTACAAAAAAATAAAAAGCCTCAACCTCTCTTAAGAGCGGTTGAAGCTTTTAATCTTCCTCAACAAATCTATAGAGGATTTCAATGGTGGAGACGAATTGCAGGAATAATACCCACTAACATTTCTTCTATTAATCTAGATTACACTGATAACAATTTATACTATTATTACACTAGTATTTTTGGGAGTATATTGTCATATTTTATATACAATGTTAAAATATTCTTATATTTTAATAAGAGGTGATTTTATGGATAGCAAAGGTTTTAAGCAAGTAACTAATAGTTTAAGTTTATATCATAGAATAACTAAAGAAAAATTAAATGATGATATAAAATATAAAAATATTTCTATAGATAAATTATATGTTGATTTGCTTCCTAACAATGAAATATTAGAATCTATATTGGAAAAAAAGACAACTTTTTTAGTAGGTAGACGAGGAACCGGAAAGTCAACTATTTTTGCTAGAGCACAATACCAAATACATAAAGATAAAAATGACTTATCTGTATACTTAAATGCTAAAACTCTTTTTAAAGAGGCCGAAGTAAACTTATTAGATATAGGTGGGAATGAACTAGCTTTAAATTATGATGAACGTCTTAGGATAACACTAGTAAAAAATATAATTAAGCATTTAGTCAAAAGTATGACTGAAGAACTAAAAAATGAAAACTATAATTTTTTTGAAAAGTTTAAAAACAAATTCAGAGACTCCAATTTGCAAAAGCTTATCGATGAACTTGAAAATATGTTAAGTTCTAATACCTTAGAAAATATTAATAAGATATTTATTGATAATCAAAGTACTACTAACACATCTTTGGATAGTGCATCATTAAGTACTTCTTTAAAAACTTTAGATTTGACAACTTCTTTAAAAAGTGAATCAACTACTCAAAATCAAACGCAAAATACAAATATATTAGCCTTAGTGTTTAAAGTAGGAGATATAATAAAAAAATTCTTAGAAATACTTAGCATCTGTAATAGAAAATCATTATATATTTTTATTGATGATTATTCTGAATTAGATGTAAAAGAAAGAACTTTATTTATGGATACAATAATATTACCTATGTATGATATAGGTGTCGATAAGATACATTTCAAAATATCATGCTACCCAAATAAACTTCATCCGATAAAATTAGAGTCTTCAAAATTTATTATTAATCAAATAGACCTATTTGAAGTTTATGGAAGTGATCATAATATTGCAAATATACAACAAAAGGCAATCAATTATACTAAGAACCTTTTAACTAATAGCATTAATAATTTTTGTGATAATGAAATTGATAAGTATTTTGATACTAAGACAACTTCAATGGATGAATATTTTAGATACCTATACAATGTATCACAAAATGTTCCTAGAGTATTAGGTCTTATATTACGTAACTGCTACTCTCTTAGCATAGCATACGATAAACCTATCACTCTTTCTACTATTAACCAAGCAAGTAAAAAATACTATAATGACCACATTAAAATAAATTTTAATAAACAATCTGGAGTTAAATATAGTAATACAGACGATAAAATAGATATTTTTGTACAAGAGAGCTTAGTTCAAGAATTAACTTTAATGGCTCAAAAAAATAAGTATGAATTACCATCATCAAAACCTGATAGCCAATATTTTGAAGGAATAAAAGAAGCTCCAACTAGTCATTTTACGCTTCCTACAGATATGAATATTTATATGGAAGATTTAGAATTTAATGGTTTTATACATAAAATAAATAAAATAGCTGCTAAAGGTAGAGAAAGAGAGAAATATAAAAATAGTTCAAATTATTTATATGCTTTAGATTATGGTTTATGTCTAGAAGAAAAAATATTATATGGAAGACCTCAGAACGGGGATAGCAAATACTATCAACAAAGATGGTTTGTATATAGTGATGTTATTCTATCTGTCTTGAATAATAATAAAAGAATTGTATGTAAAAACTGTAATCATACTTTCCCAATAGAAAATTTAGAACTTTTTCAAAAATTCAAAATGAAATGTATGGAGTGTTTAAACGGTATATGTGAAATAGAATTTGATCCTAAATTAATCTCAAAAGCATCCTTAGAAAATGATACTGCAATTTGGACCAATCAAGAATTTGAAATTATTAAAGCACTATATATACTTACAGATGAATATCAAGAAAGCATTACAGTAAATCAAATAAGTGGAGAGATAGATTATAATTATCAACTTATAACAAGTCTATGTAAATCTTTATCTACTGGAGGATTTATTAATGTTAATAAGTCATTTAATCCTTACACTTACAAATTAACAGGTCGAGCTATGGATATATACGATAATTTATACGCTAATAGTGAAGTTGATATCTGCTACACTTAATAATTAGTATAATATATGAGGCTGTAAATAGATTTGTGTAAAAACAAATTTACTTACAGCCTTTTTGGTATACAAAATTGGCAAATTTAGAATAATATTCATATAAAAATTTTAGGTGTTTTTAAAATGAAAGATATAATTGTTCTAGATATTGATTATCAAACTGAGGTTAAAAAATGCAAGATAATGGAAAATAGTCTTATGCAAAAATGGAAGAGCCTCTAGGTAGAAATAAATATAAAAGAAATGATGTTCGTGATAAAAATTATCAAAATGGATATAGTTCTAAAAATGCAAGTAACAGTTTTTGAAAAGTAAATTTAGATATACCAAGAGATAGAAATGCTGAGTTCAAACTGAAGGTTGTAAAAAATATGAAATTGCAAGTAATGAACTAAATAAAAAAATAATTGGTATTTATGTATGTGATATGAGTATAAGAGATATACAGTTTGGAATGGAATAGATGTATCAGCATCAATGATATTTAAAATAACTGATACAGCTGTAGTTTATTACATTAAATGGAAAATAAAACTTTAGAAGCTGTTTATTCAATTGTACATATAAATGCTATGCATTTTAAGATAAGTAAAATGGTTTATAAAGCTTCATATATGTGTATGGATTTATATATGACTTAGAAAAGAGATATTCAAAAAAGGTATATCCAGATAACTTGTATATTCCATCAAATTAGAAATAGTTTTAAATATATAGCATAAAAAGACTAAAAAGAATTTATAAAAGATTTAAATCAGTTTACAAAGTATTTAATAAAGAGACAGCACTTTTAAATTTGGTTTCATTGAAAGAAAAATGGTATCAAAAATATTCAGTAGTAATAGATTCTTGATATAATAATTAGAATAATCTATCAACATTCTTTACATATCTAGAAGATATTAGAGGAATTATATATACTAAAAATGCACTAGAAGGCTTTAATAGACAACTTGGAGAATATACTACAGTTAGAACAGCATTTCCTAAAAATGAGTTGCTTAGAAAAGCATTCCATGTATCAACTATGAAAATCATTGAGAAATAGAAATCTCCAAATCAAAATTAATCATCTACATTAGGTGAACTTACAATAATATTTTGAGATAGAATTCCTAAAAATTATATAATTTTAAAATAATGGTAAATTTAGTATATAAAAACCTAATTTTAACACATAATAAATGTGTAGAAAATAAACACTAAGCAACGAAGGTCTACTCTAGATATTCTATCAGAACTAGGCCTTTTAATTTTTTATATAATCTCTTATTATTATAAAAATTTATATAATTACCAATTGCTAATTTTAACTCATCAAAAGTATTAAATTTTCTTAAATAGTACATTTCAGATTTAATAATTCCCCAAAACCCTTCCATAAGTCCATTATCTACACCATTCCAACTTGTGACATGCTTTGTGTTGCAGATATACTATCTAGTTTTAATTTAAAGGTTTTACTTGTATCCTGGAAATCCACGATCACTATGAAATAATGGCTTCACTGTAAGATTATTTTGGATGACTAAATCAAAGGTCTCAAATAGTAATTGATTAGTATTGAATATCCTGATACATATGAAACGATAATATTATCTCCTAAATCTAGTATTGCATTTAAATAGGTTGTCCCATTAGCTAACTTGAACTCCGTTACATCATTTAACCATTTCTTATTAGGAAAAGCCTCAATAAAGTTCCTGTTTAACATATTTTCAGCTGTTATTTGTGGTATATTTTTCTCTCTTTTTACGAATCACTGATTGTAAATTTACAGGTTTCATTAAATGATAAATTCTTTTGTGATTATAACATTTGCCTAGAATTTTATTAATATTCATAGTTATATCACTATATCCATAAACTCCATTTATTTTATAATATATTTTAATTATTTCCTCTAAAATAACTACCTTTTCCTTATCTTTAATTGTTTCAACTTTATTTAACCATTTATAATATAAAGGACGAAAAATACTAGCAAAACTACATAGTGATAATGTAGAATAGCCTTCTTTATTTAGTGCTTTTATAGCAAATATATAGTTTTTTTAATATTAGTTAGTCATGACTCTTTTCTATTTTCTCCAAATTTTTTAAAAAGAACTCTATATTTCTAAGTGTAAAAGTTTTTATGTAAAACTTTATATTTACCTAACGTTAATTGGTAATTATCATTATTTTCAATACAAAATGTTACTATTTCAATTTTTTCATCATATGTTATTTTTCTGACTTTAATCATAATTTTATCCTCTTTTCTGTTATGAAACCTATTTATTGTATTGTGATTATTATACTTCATAACCCAGCTTTGAAGTAAACATATAAATGATAGGTTATATTTAAATGCTATATCCTCTAATGAACCTTTAACATAAATAATAATCATTAATGGCAAACATCTTAAATTAATTTGAGTAGAATGTATTAGATGACGTTTCACGCACTTCGCCTCATCCTTCTCATATTTATGAATCCATTCATAAAATGATGCTTTACCAACTCTAATCATTTTACAGATAGCCCTTAGTCCTTTTTTACCATCTAAACACATTTCAACTGTCTACTATAAAGGTATCATATCATTAAAAATCCCATTACTATTGAGTAAGAAAAATATATATCTATACAAATCTATGCACATCTCATTAATTAATATAACTTATAGTCATTTTTTATATTTAATATTATTTTATCTTCCATAAATAATAACATATTCTTTTGACATAGAATTAACTGGTTTATTATTAACCTTAGATGTTTTCTTCGGTATTCTCTTTGATGGTATTTCCCTTTCCATTATTTCTTTTTTTGTATACTTATTTTTCTCTAAAAACATCTGGGTAATTTTTGTAAGATCAATGTTCACCCCATCAACAGTTCTATTTCCTAATGTCATAACTATATATTTATTTGTTATTCTTACAATACCTCTAAGAAATTTAAAATAATCATTAAAAAATCTAATTACTTTATTTTGTTTTTTATTACTAATCTTATTAATATATGGCTTTATAAGCTCAATCTCATAGTTATCAAAATTTACTTCTTTTGCACTACCACCCATGCTCTTTCTATCAATTATTGAAAAATTATCTAATTCCCAACCTTCTAATTCTAAATCTTTTTCATCGATCCACTTTAAAGCCAAAATAGAAAATTGTCCATATGTAACAGTTGTACCATTATCTCCATATGGAGGTGATGTAATTACTACATCAATGCTTCTATCTTCAAAAAAATTAATTTTTTCTAATATATCACACTTAAATAATTTAATTTCATTAGAAGATTTATCAAATCTAAAGTAGTTTTTTTCTACAGAACTTAAATAATCATCTATCACTTTATTATCCATACTATTAATTACTTTTGTATCTTTTATATGTAACTTATATGTAGAACTTCTTGTATTACTATACTTTCTAATAATGTCACACATTATATACCAAAAAAACAACCTATTTTGTATATTTTCAATTGAAATTATAGCATTTCTTAAAACTGATAGTGATTCCTGTACATCTTTCCTAAACCACTTTTCTATATTATCAAAATAATGCAACTTCTCATTAGAATTTAAATTTATAATTCTTTTTAGTTTATTTATGTCTTTTTCAATATCCGATGATACTCCCTGTAATTTTACTTTGGTTATTAAATTTGCTAGTGGATTGATATCACATCCAATTAGACATATATCTTTAGAAATTTCCATAGCTTCATATAAAGAAGTTCCAGATCCATGAAATGGATCAAAAATACATCCTATTTCATCAATTTCAATTAAATTTTGTAGTATTTTCTTCTGAACTGGGGCAACCATTACAGCTGGATATAAAACGGACCCATGTATATCACTCTTTTTTCTATAATTTTTATAAGATATATCCCCTATCATTTTGATTCCTCCGCTTTTACATTTGAATAAATAATTTTGTCATTATTTAAAAGTTCATTTGTGAATATGATAAATAATGATACCTCCCCTGCTAAGCTTTCTACTCTATCTCTTGGTTGTAGGTATAAAGTAGATTTATGTGCACCTAAGTGAGAACTTTTTACAGTTTTTTCAAAATCAATTGTATCTAATAAATTTTTAAAACTATCAAAATCTATTTTTGTACTTCTAACTATTTCTTCTTTATATGACTTGTTGTCTTTTATTAATTTAATCACAGCCTTGACTCTATTTTCAAATCCTCTATTAGTTTCATTTAATTTTAACTCTCTAAATTTAACACTTTTATTTATATAGTCTATACTTAATTCTAGTAAAGACCTTAGTGAACAAGAGATCAACTCCAAGTAATCATTAACTTCTAATGAATTTATTTGAGTAATAAGATTTTGTATAGTTTCTCCCAAGTTAACCTCATATCCTTCACATATATTATTATAGCTAATTAAACCGACTTTCTTCATTCTAGTGCCAAACTCAGTTTTACTTATAAAAAAGGTAATCATTAATTCTTCAACAACATATCCGTTCATGTCATCAGAATAGGTATATAAAATATCTTTGGTACATTCTACACATATACTATCTAAAATTCCGTCAGTTATCTTTTCTCCATTAACCATAATATTCAACTTTGTTTTATCTATTTTATTACCCAATTTATCTATTACATTTTTTACATAATTATATAAATTAATCTGACTAGAAGGAATTGCTTTTCTATCAGTTTTTTTATATAGTTCTATTTTTGCTGGTCTAGGTTCTTTTTCAACATCTTTATCTTTTTCAACATCTTTATCTTTTTCAATATCCTTATCTTTTTCAACATCTTTATCTTTTTCAATATCTTTATCTAGTATTATTGGAATTTGCTTCTCCTTTCCAAAAAGTTCATACATTACAAACTCTTCTTCTATATTTATATTAACTCTATCTTTAAATGCAAAGTCTTTCTTTATCATATTCTTTAAGAAAACTCTATCATTAATCTGACTTGATTTAACATAATCTCCTATAATGAAATCAAAATCTATGAGATATTTTTTCCTACTAGCTCCTTCACTTTGAATCACAACATTTATTCCATGCAAAAAAGATATTATATTGTCTGTTAAACTGTTTTGTAAAAATTGTGTTCTATCTGAGTTAAAGTTTAAATTTACATTAGTGCTATATATATTTATAGTCCCAATCATTTGACTTAATACTTTATTAGATTTTTTGCCTCTCATTACATTTGGATCAAAAATATTGTAATTATTGAATAAATTTTTATTTACATATATTAATGGAGTTAAATCTCCAACATGGTTATAATATAAATTATTGAACTTTTTCTTATCACCTGGTTTCAAACTAAATATCTCTATTTCAATATCAAGTTTATAATCAAATCCAGAAAACTTATACTCTTTTTCGAAAGCCAATTTATCATTATTGTAAAATTTAATTATTTCTTCATCTGAACTATAAGTTACATAGAACAATTGCCTATCTGGTAAATATTCCTTAATAGAATCTAATGTTTTACTTTCTATTTGTTTGTCATCTAATTGTAATATTATTTTGATGCTATCATCAAAAAATGAATTTATAATTTTCTCATAATTTTTTTCCTCTGTAAAATATTTTACTAAGCTATTTAAATTATATTCATCAATACTAATCTCTATTTCTGTGCCTTTATCCACATAATCATTTCTAGTAATTGGCACAAAGTAATTACTTATATCATCTATCTCTAATAAATCTCTATATTCAATAGAAAATTGTAGTCCATTTAACTTTTTTGTTTTCCAAGTTACATATTTTCCAAATTTAAATACTGATAAAAACCCTAGGCCTTTTGATCCTTGGTTATATCTATCATATTCATTTATTTTACCATATAATTTATTACTCTTGGATATATGTAGTAATTTTTCTATATCCAACATATCCATCCCTGAACCATCATCTTTAATTAATAGCTTTTGATTTATCCTATCAACTTTAACTAAAATATTCTTAGCACCTGCGTCATATGAATTTTTTACAAGTTCATTTAATGCAACTATATTTGATGGTATTTTTTCTGACAATTCACCTATTATATTTCCACTAACCATAATTTTTGAATCCATATTTGTACCCCTCTCAACAATAAATTCCTACACAAATACTTACAACTCATAAATTTAGATAAAAATCAAAACTTGTTTCTATTTATCTGCTTCTAACTCTATAACATCAAAACCCAATACTTTCCATATATTGCCTTATTTATATAATATCATAATTATACTAATATTAAGCTAATATATTTTATTGTTACACAACTTTGATATTTAAACAAATAAAAAAGGAATTTAAAGCTTATTAGTGTTTAAATTCCTAATTTCCAAAAATTATTGGTGAAACGAATCGCAGGAATAATACCCACGATAGTGTCTAAATTATATTAACTCTCTGGAATCACAGCATAGCTCTATGTGTATATATTATTTACTACTTTAGAATTATATTCATTTAGTATAAAGTTAACACTTTTAATAAATTGCTCACTTAAATATAGTGGATCACAATGTTTATATAATTCTTTAAAATCAGAATATAGTTATTTTAATAAGTCTTTAGGTACATTTCTATATTTCTTAGATCAATATTGGAAAAAAGTTGACTATTGTTTATACTGATGCATATATCATCAAGTGCATCTAAATATAGTACTCTCAAATCTTTCTTTGACGTAAATATGGTAGATTTATTTTCTAGTCCATTAATAAATAAATTTTTGTTTAATTTTGTATAAATATATTCTTCTCAATATAATTTATTTTCTAATCAATCTTTAAAGGTAGATCTCCAAAATCCACCTTGTATCAGTTTAGTGGGTTTATACATACTATCATCATATATTTTTTGATTAACTATATTTTTAAAGTATTTTTCATTGCATTTAATCCCTATTGAAAGAAATTTATTGTTATCTTTAAACATAACTTTCACACCTATATTCACGGTTCTATGTATATTTTAATTTTAAGACATAATTTATTTATTGATACATATAATCTAACTATATATCAATATTAGGTAATGATTATATGTATTTAATCTTAGAAAAAGAACAGCTATTACTATTAGAAAATGGATATCATAATTTATATCACTTTGAAATACATTAGAAAATAGTGCATCTTACTACGATAATAAAAATGAATTTTTCTCATCATACTTTGAATCATCAGATAATATAAAAATGCTTTTTCTGCTCTCCTATGGGTCTTTAAAATAAAGTGTGTATTCTTCTAAAAAATGTTGATAATTAAAATATTAAATATCACTATATAAAGGAAGGTACACACTTTTTAGGTTTAACAAAAACGAAATAGAAAAAAACTTATTGAAGAATATGATGTTAAAGCAACTACAGACATTCAAGACATGTTAAAGGATTATTTTCAAGTACAATTCATCAAATGTTAGAAGCAGAACTTGATGAGCATTTAGATTATGATAGATATGATAATAAGAATAAAAATACTAAAAATGGATATAGAAATAAAAATGTTAAATCAAATTTTGGAGAAATAACTTTAAATATTTCAAGGGACCGAAATGGAGATTTTGAACCAAAGATAATTAGAAACTATGAAAATGATATATCGAGAATAGAGAACCAAGTGATTGGAATGTACTCAAAAGACATGTCTACTCGATATATATCAAGTCATCTTAAAAGTATTTACGAAATTGATATATCATTCACTAATAGCTAAAATTACTGATAGAGTCATACCTTTAGCTCCTGAATGGCAAAATAGGCCACTTGATTGATTTATCCAATTGTACTTATGGATGCTATACATTATAAAGTTAGAAGTGAAGGTATAATAATAAACAAAGCAGCATATATAGCTATAGGTATTAACTTAGAAGGTATAAAGTAGGTTTTAGGAATATGGATTGGAGAAAATGAAAGTTCAAAGTATTGGCTAAAAGTACTTACAGATGTTAGAAACAGAGGGGTTAAAGATATATTAATAGCTTCTGTAGATTGACTAGTTGGATTTTCTTATGTAATTAAGGCAGTATTTCCCGATACTGAAATACAAAGATGTGTTGTGCATCAAATTAGAAACACTTTAAATTATGTATCATACAAAAATAGAAAAGAATTTGCAAAAGATTTAAAGAAAGTATATGCTGCAATTACAGAAGAAGTAGCGTTAAGCGAGCTATCGCTCTTAGAGAAAAAATGAGGAAATCAATATGCGATAGCATTAAGAAGTCGCGAAGCAATTGGAATGAACTAGCAACATATTTTAAATATCCTCTAGAGATAAGAACATTGATATATACTACAAATTCAATGGAAAGTTATAATAGATTATTAAGAAAGGTTACTAAATCAAACTCTATTTTTCCTTCAGATGATTCTTTGCACAAATCATTATACTTAGCAATTATGGATATTTCTGAAAAATGGACTCAGAAAATTAGAAATTGGACTCAAATTTTAGCCCATTTAAGTATTTATTTTAAAGAAAAAAATTTAACTCTAAGTTAATAAAAAAATATTTCAAAAAATTCAAGAAATTTTCTTAAAGGAGTAATAATTTTTTCATAACTGGAAAAAATATGAAAATGAGGCTATGATTTTTACAGCCATAGCCTTATCAATAAATACCTAATTATCACTTAAAAAATAAATTTTTATTTAAAGAATACACATAAATATTTCCAGACTCTCAAATTACATAGAATATTATAATAATAAAAGAAAACAGTGAGGATTAAAAAAGACGACTCCTGCACAATACAAGAATCATCTTATGGTTTCATAATCACTCAGTGGTTTTTTAACTATCCGATATAAAGAGCCCAGTTCATCTATACTAGAAACCACTACTCTACCCACTAGGTTATAGTTTCTTTTTATTTTATCTAAAACTACATTATACTAAATTAAACCTTAAATTTCTTTATTACAATTCATTAGTTTGAAAAAATATTTAGAGTCATGAGTTTTATAAAGGTTTAACCATGAACTTAATGCTTCTTCTTTAAAAACATCTAAAACTTTTAAAACTTGTATCGTAAATTCTAAGGGTGCAATTCCTGAAGCAGTAACTAAATTTTCATCATTAACTACAGATTCCATTTTATAATATTTTTCTCCAGAATAACTTGGTATCACCATTTTTAGAAATTCTAAATCATTACTTGTATGATTTCTAAAATCTAGTAAACCCTTTTTAGCTAGCCCTAAAGTAGCACCACAAATAGCTGCAACTATAGACCCTTGTTCAAAAGCTTCTTTAGATTTTTCTAATATTTTCTCATGACCTATAGATGTCCAAGTATTTCCCCCTGGCAAAATTAATAAATCATTACTTTTCATATTAAACTCATCAATTGTAAGCTCAGGTAAAACTTTTAATCCACCCATTGTTATAATAGGATTTTTATTAACTCCTACTGTAAGTACTTTTAATGGTTTTAATCCTTTTTTAAAATATCTTCCTGTATTTAATTCAGCAGTTAAATATCCAACTTCCCAATCTGACATAGTATCAAATACATACATATATACTTTTCTATTTTTCATTTTTTTCTCCTTATATGATTAATTAATATACCTAATTGTAAAATAACTTAACTGACATACTCTGTCAGTCAAGTTATTAAATTTGATAATGACTAATTAATTCGAGTAAATTTTCAACCATTTTATCTCTAAAACTTAATGGTTCGATTATTTGTATCGATTTTCTATAAGGTATAAGTATATTTGGTATATAGGTAAATATTATATCTTCTTGAAGTTTAAATATTACTTTATTTGGAGTCCTTTCTTTCAAATAATATCCTAGAAGCCAATGCTGACATAAGTTGTCCAATGCATTTATCCTTCCTTCTATAACTAATGTTATAAGATTATCTTCATCTTTTGTTTCATCCATAATCCCTTTTATAAAAAATTCACTTGCAGAAAACTCCTTTGGTCTACTAAAAGTATTTGATGTTTCTATGACACTACCAATTCTATCCACCCTAAAACTACGAATCTCATTTCTCATTTGGCAAAATGCTACTATATACCAATTATTATTCCAACGAACAATTCCATATGGATTTATAATCCTACATTTTGATTTTTCTTCACAAGCCGTACGATAGTTAATTTCTACAGATAATTCATTTACTATACTATTTTTCAACTTTTTAAGTACAGATTCTATGGATATTTTTCCAGTTGGTTTTATTACTTCAAAACCTATTAAATGTTTTGTTAAAATTTCTTCTTGTTTTTGATTTGAATACATTTTTAACTTTGATGTTGCTTTATCTAATGTATCATCTAAAAAACATCCCTCTTCTTTAGCAAATATAGCTGCATGAAGTAGAGCAGTTTGCTCTTCTGTATCGAAAAAAAGAGGTGCTTTAATGAAATTATTCAAAAGTGTATATCCACCATTATGACCTGTATCTGAAATTATAGGTACTCCACTAGCAGATAATGCATCAATGTATCTGTATACAGTTCTTATATTTATTTCTAATTTTTCAGATATTTGTTTTGCAGTAACTTTTTTCTCTGAGTTTAACATCCATAGTATAGACATCATATTATCAATTTTAGCCATATAGTTTTACCTCTTCATGTATGTTTTATAAATTAATTATATAGGTTATTAGATTAATTTTCATAAAAAAATATTAGCAAATTGCTAATATTTTTCGTGTATTTCAATGTTGGAAATGATTCACAAGAATAATACCTATGATTAAAATTCAGCTATATTTGTAAAAATTTATATTATACTAAACGTCTAACAATACTCTGCAATTACAACGTAACTATTTGTACTATAGTAGATATACCAGTTGAGAAAAAGGAAAATAAGCTTGAAATATTGACTCTTTAACAACAAAAGAGTTTTATAAAAGCTATAGATGGTCATAAATTAGAGGTATTATTTTTACTTGCTCTTGGTACTGGACTTAGATTAGGAGAATTACTAGGACTTAAATGGTTTGATATTGATTTTAAGAATTCTAATTTAACAGTTAAAAGAACTCTTCAAAGAACATATTTTATAGATAAAAATGAAAATAGAGAGCTTAAAGTATTAGAATAAGAACCAAAGACATCAAATTCTTACAGAACTGTGCCTATTCCAAAGTATGTCTTAAATAAATTTAAAGAACATAAAGTAAATCAAAATACAGATATATTAAAGGATGGAAAATTATATAGAAATTATAATTATGTATTTTGCAATGAATTAGGTGTCCCTATAGATGATAAAAAACCTTTAAGGAATTTAAAGTCTATATTAAACAGTTTAGATATAGAGCCTATAAAGTTTCATGGTCTTAGAAAAACTTATTCAACTAGACTTTTTGAGAATGATGTCCCTCCTAAAACTGTACAAGTTTTAATGGGTCATTATGATATATCAATAACTTTAAATATATATACTCAAGTTATGGAAGATAAGAAAGTTGAAGCTGTACAAAAGTTGGATAAAATATTTTCATTGTAAAATCAAACGCATAAAAATACTGTGATTCCATATAGTTAATTATAAAATCAAAATAAGGATACAAATTAATTTCATATTATCTTGTATCCTTAATTCATATCTAGTTTTTAACTATTTATCTTGGATAGCCTTTGTGATACATTAATCCCCATTTTCTAACATTAATTCTTGAGCCAAGTATATATGACCCTTACAGTGCATATCTGATACACCCTCACTTATAAGTTTATATGTTCCAGAAGTATATAAATAATCCATACTTTCTTCCAAGCTTTTACCCGTCTGTTTAGAAAATTCTAATATGATTTTTTTATATAGTATTTGTAATAATGTTTTATTTTCTTCCATAAGAACTATACCTCCTCTTCACATCTAAACTTTAAATCTTTATCTATTACATTTTGATTGGTTATACATATTTGTTCATTTGGTTTATAGTATTTTAATCTTTTTAAAGCTTCATCTTTTTCAATAAGATTATTTTGATACAGCTCTATTGTATTGTAAATCTTATCATCAGCAATACCACCTATTATAACATCATATTTCATATATATATCACTCATATTTCTACATTCTAATATAAAGTCAAGCTATTCTAAATTATAACTATTGAAGATTTTTACCTTGCAGTTTTCTTTTAATTTATCAATATCTAGAGAATAACTATTTAAATATGCTTTTTTACCTCTTTTTTTAAAACGCTCTGTCCAGTTAATTGCCTGTGCTTTTATACTGGTTACATAGAATACTTTTCCAAAATCTAAAGAATCTCTTGAAAAGTCAATATTAGGCATTTTTACCATACAATATGAACTATGATATACAATCATTATATCACACCCTTTTATTTAAGGACTTGCATTAAATCTTCCACTATGTAACTTTTACTTTGAGAATGTAGTGCTTCATAGCAAGATATTATATAATTATCTAAAATATCAGTATCATGTTTAAGAAGTTTATAAACCACTTCTGAATCTACATTCAATTTTTCTGCTAAAGCTTCAATACAAAAAATAGAAAATTCTAGTTTCCTTTCATCCATTACAAACCTCAACTCCTATCAAGCTTATATAATATATATTTTTATTAATCAACAACTTAAACTGTCTTACATTTATAAAAATATTATATCATAAAGTAGATATTAAAATTCTATGTTACCTAATATCATAATAAATAAAGGCTTTTTATATACACTAAATGCACCCCAATATACCCTCAAATAAACTTCTTTTTCTGTGGTTGGGGTATAGTTGGTGGATTTCATCACCAAAATAAAAAATGCTAGTCAACAAAGACTAGCATTTCCAAGTATTTCATCATTTTTTTTTCAAAATTAGTGGAGACGATCCACAGGAATAATACCCACGATTTAATTTCACATAATTCTACACAATTTCCTCCAGTGGTCATACAAGGACAAAGTACTTGTTTCTATCAATTTATATAAGGCAAGCATTACTTACATATATGTTCATTTATTATATCTATATGTTCGCTCTCTATAATATTATTTTTCATGTGTACTCTAACTACTATATTACTTTTAAAGTAATTATCTGTATTATTAAACAAATATTCTTGCAATGCATAAAGCTCCTCAAACATATATCCATTTTTAACATGCATCCACTTACACATGAAATTACATTCTTCCTTTTTTGCACAGACTTCATTTCCAATTTTAATTTCTATATAATCTTTACTAACATTACCTATTCTTGATTTTTTACACTCACATGGATTTTCGACTTTAGTAAGTTGGTTATAGTTAACATTAATATTTATTATTATGGTTTCAGAAATGCTTCTATTTTTTAAATAAGAATCAAGGTTTTTATTTTGAGATTTATCTTTTTCTATCTTGTATTCAGTATTTATAAAATATCCTGATATCAAATAATGTGATAGCCATTGAAATCTAGATTCCTTACTCATATTTTTTAAATTATTTCTAAAAAATATATTGGATACTCTTTCTTCTCCAATATCAAGTATATCTGAAAGTCTAAGTATAATTTTATCAAACTTCTTACTAATCAAAGAATTTTTAGCATTAGATTTTATCTTATAAACATCTTTGGCATCGTATGTATGGGACTCTGATATTTCTGCTATAACCTCTCTATCACTAGATTCTAGAAATTTTAATTCTTCATTATTTCTTATAAACGCTGAACTTATTTTTCCATGATTAAATCTTATCTTTGCCTCATAAAAACTTTCTAAATTTTCATTTACATTTAATAACATAGATTTTAAATTCTTTATATCTAATATATTATCACAATTTATTATATCTTCTCTTAATGAACTCATAATTACATTAGATTCTATATCTTCTTCATATAATATTTTGTTTTTATCTGGATATAATACCATAGATATATCATGTAAATAACAACTACAAAATATCAAAAAGTAGTCCTTTGCAGAGATTTGAAAATATCCTATTGAGTTAATAATTCTGATACAATTACTAATCAAATTAGTTGAGTGCTCTTGGTTATGTTGAGTATAAAAATATAAATATTTTGATCCATTTTTCCAATAGTCAGATGTAAATTGATGCATTATAATTAGTTTATCTATTAATGTTGGGTCTTTTATATATTTAAAAAAGTAATCTATTACTTCATATATTGAAAAATCTAACTTTCTAATTTCGTCTAAATCATTATTTTTAAGTAATAAATTAAATTTATTTTTGTTAAAATTTTTATTTCTTAAAATCATTAATATTCTAAATTCAATTACATTTATAATTTTATTATTTAGTTTTTGAATAATTTTTCTATCACTTATTTCAACACTAAATAAGTTTGAAAATATACAATTTAGTAACATTCTTTTAATGCTCTGGCTCATCTTATCTACTAATTCAAAATATTTATAAATTTTCTCCCTTTTAAATATTAACTCACATAATTCTTTTAACTCATTCTCTACATTATATTCTAGTTTTAATATTTCTTTATTTATCCATTTATTTTTTTCAATTTCTGAAGTATTTTTAAAACTAGGTAGATTTTTATATGAGTAATATTTAAGGCTAGCATATTTATTTTCTACATATTTATCATAATTATCTTCATTAAATTCTATAATAGTACTTATATTTTTATAGAAATATAGTTGAATATTATTATCATAATTTAACAAATAAGACTCAAACTCTTTTATATACTTGCATAATTGTTCTAATTTAGATTTATCTCTTATATTATCAATAATAAAACTAAAACTAGATATAAATATATCTTCCTCATAGTATTTTATAAATTCCTTAAAATCTTTATTACCACTAATAAGTTCTTCTTTACTAAAATCTAATTCACTAATTAACATTTGAACTAATTCGTCTTGATTGTTTTTGCTTTTAAAATCCAATAATTGTAATCTAAATTTGAAATATTTTCTGAATCTAACTAGTTTTTTCTTATAACTTTCTTTATTTGAATCATTACTAATTATATTTAATTCATTTTCAATAATTTCATTAAATGCAGTTAATCTACTAATCAATATATTTTGGTCTTTATCATCTAGAATAGATTTAATATGAATAGATCCCATTGATGCCTCTCTATTTAATATGTTAAGGTATCTTTCTCCGTTATTTTCTTTTTTTATTTCAGTATATTGACTCTTTTTTTCAGTATGTATCTTAATACTATAATTACATTTTTTTTGAAACTCTTTTATCTCTTTAACTAATTTTTCACTAATAAATACTAAGCTATCTAATTCATTTGATTCTATAAGTGTTATATCTTCTATATTTTTATTAATTATTTTTAATTTTTTCATAAAATTATTATCTAAATCACATTTATCTAAATCATTAGTAAATATAACAGAATCATCAACATAATAATACGATTTACCCTCAAACTCTTCATTAAATATATTAGATATATTTATCATACATATATTCCCAAAAAAATATGAATGAGGTAATCCTTGTGGCAATCCTACAGAATAATTATCATTACATTCTACATTGTTATAGTAATACTGTCTTATTCCATTCAAATTGCTTACATTAAAATATAATAACTTAAAAATTAATACTTTAATTAACTCTAGGTCTTTTGCATATATATATATTGGAAGCTTAGAAATTATATATTTATATATTATCAGTGGATTAATAGATGGAAAAAAATTTTGCAGGTCTAAAGATACTTCATATTTATATTTTTGATTATTATAATATTCCGAATATGTTTCATTTATATCTGATGAGTATTTTTTAAACATGTCTTGCCATTTACAAAATAAATATTCTGGATTAGAAGATGGTATATTTCCATAAAAATTATTAGGTATTAACCTTGATATGTTAGATAATTTTGTGCCATCCTCAGTAATATAGTCATACACAATTAAATTAAGCATCGACACCATTGCTATTTGATTAATTAATGTACTTGTGTGTATTGGCCTAAAGTTTATATCATAATTTTCACTCTTTGACTTAAATCTTAGATATACTTCTATATTAAATAGATCATCACCTAATATAATTTTACTTATAACATCTCTTACTTCATTTATCACTATTTCTATTTCACTTATATTAAATTTATCTTTCAGCCTATAAAAGCGTTTTAAATCTTCTTTTGATAAAAGGTTTTTTTCAAATATATATGATTCTAAAGAGTATATAGCTCTATATATATTTTCATCACTAATCAACCTGCGATAAAGCACACTCTGTTTCATAACTGTCCCCTTCTAAACAATAATTTTTAATAAAATCTTCTATACTACACTTAAGTTCACCTTCTATTGTATCTTTGATATAGTAAAATCCTATCACACTTACATCTTTTCTAATTATTTCTACATATAATCTATCATCCACAATCCTATTACTACTTATATTAGTAATGATAGTTTCACGGTTAATAATCTCCCAAGTTAAATCAATTTTCACATGTAAATCATTATGCTTAACTTCTTTATTCATGTATGATTTAATGTTCTCTACTATTTGTTGTTTTTTTAAGAACATATTTAAGAATTGTATAAACTCATCTGTATAACTTGTTAAATATGTACTATTATATAAATAATTATCATTACTTTTTGTTATATAATTTGATAATAAGAATATTACATCTTTGATAAAGTATTCATCAATTTTAATATTACTTATTGCAGTTTTGATTTTATCATATTCATTACTCACCATCTCTTACCTCTTCTAGATTTTCTTTATCTTGATTATTAAATCTACTATTTATCCATAGATTTCTTTCATCAGATAATATGTGCTCAAATTTATTTAAAAACATCTTTTCTCTATCATCATTTTCATATTCACCTATTTTACAGTTTAATTTCATACATTCTGATTTTATTATTTCTGATGTTACTCTATACCTATACCATACATCCTTAAAATTAATTAATGTTAATATACTAGTTATTACAAATCCTATACTAGATATGATAGTTACCCATATACTATAATTATTCAATTGATTGATTATAGGTATAGTAGCATTTAAAATAAGTAATATGATACTAAAAGAATAAAAAAACCGTTTATAATATGTAGCTTTCTTTATATTCCATACAAGTGTATCATAAACCCTATTTTTTATTAGATTATCGCTTATTGGATCAGTAAATACTTTAAGTGTCTTAAGTTCATCTTTAAGCTTCATAGTTTCAACCCCTTATAATTTCTATGTTTACTTTATTTTAACATATTTTTCCTTAATTATATAATTATCTATAAATTTCTTAAAGCTATACAATAAAAAGGACATTGATAAAATTATCAATGTCCTTTTCGTGGATTTTAATGGTGGAGACGAGGGGAGTCGAACCCCTGTCCGCAAATCTTTTCCTCGCTGCATCTACATGTGTAGCCAACTTTACTAATATCTCACCTTACATAACGCCAAGTGGCAGGCTCTATGCTTAGCCAGTCCCAATTAATCTACCCTAAGTCGAGACACCCTCAAAGTAGTTCCCTGCATAATGACGTCCAGTCTTAGCCGGCAGGAGGGCTAAGAGGGACGAGCAGCAACTAGGCTGCTATCGCGAAATTATCGTCTGCGTTTATTTTAAAGTTCCCCAGTTTTTACGTGACCCAGAGTAACACGACACGCAGCCTCAAGTTCCAAACCCACGTCGAAACCTTTACGCCCCCTTGAGTAGTTTATAGTCCATTAGACTCTTCGCAAACTTTATCACCATTCTTATTAAATTTTTAATGTATATATAATATAATACTTTTAAGAATAAAAATCAATGTTATGTTCTAGATAATAAAGAATTTTATTCTAAAAAATACAATTTTAACTAGTTTAATATTTCCCTGTCATTTCTCTTTCTATACGTCTTTGGGCATCTTTCTTAGCCATATCTTGACGCTTGTCATATAACTTCTTACCTTTTGCTAAAGCAATCTCTACTTTAACTTTACCATTTTTTAAATATAAACTAAGTGGTATAAGTGAATACCCCTTTATAGTAGTTGCTCCAATAAGTTTTCTTATCTCATGCTTGTGAAGCAATAACTTTCTCACTCTTAGAGGGTCAACATTAAATATATTTCCTTGCTCATATGGACTTATATGAACTTGTTTTAAAAATACTTCACTGTTATCTACAGATGCAAATCCATCACTTAGGTTGACTTTACCTTGTCTTATTGATTTTACTTCTGTTCCTTTTAATTCAATTCCACACTCATAGGTTTCCTCTATAAAATATTCATGTCTTGCTCTTTTGTTTGTTGCTAATATTTTTTTACCAGCCATATAAATCTCACCTTCTTTGCTAGAAATTTCTTTAATATATACTAAAAATTTACTAATTATTTTATATCTATAAATCTTTTGACTACCCTGTATGATAACATATTCAAGTACTTTAGTCAATATGACAACTCATACATTAAACTAATTAAGCAATATATATTAAATAATATAACAACATATTGTAGGAAATTTCATCGACTATATTTAATGCAAAACCAAAATCAATTACTAAAAATAATCTATCAAACTCAAAACAAAAATTTTAATACTCTAATACCTACTTTTCACTTTTCACTTTTCACTTTTCACTTTTCACTTTTCACTTTTCACTTTTCACTTTTCACTTTTCACTTTTCACTTTTCACTTTTCACTTTTCACTTTTAAATAATTTTAACACTCCCATAAAATATAATACCCACAAATTATAAATACTACTCAAAATACATACTCAAACAATATACTTCAATTATAAATATTCTTAAAATTTCTTAATATCTATGTAAAATTTTGATGATAAAGTAGCTAATTTTTCAAAAAAAATGTAATATATAGTTATATCTTATAATATTTTAGAGATAAATTTTAATATAGTAGGGAGAAATTTGTATGGATTTAAGCAAAAAAGTAAAAATTTTAGAAAATACATCAGATGGTAGAAGTGAATTTGAAATATTAGAATTTGAAAAACTTGAAGGTGCTTCTAGCCCAATGATGGCAATGGGACTATATTTTGCTAGAGAAGCTGGCTTGAAGGCTAGACAAATTAAGATAAAATTAAATAATTCATCAATAAAAACAGAAGCTGGTGCACTGTACTATTATAAAGGAAAGATATCTTCTGAAACTAAAATTGGTGGTGTTGGAGGTCTTTTCAAAAAAGGAATATCAGGAGCACTTACTAATGAGTCAATGATGAAACCTACATATAAGGGTACTGGCGAAGTTTACTTAGAGCCTTCTTTTAGACATTATTTATTTATGAGCCTTGATAATGATTCTATAATCGTCGATAAAGGTCTATTCTATTGTTGCTCTGACACTATAGAAGTAAAGGCATTTACGCAAAAGAACTTCTCTTCTGCTTTACTTGGTGGTGAAGGTTTCTTCCAAATAGAGTTAAGTGGTACTGGTGTAGTTGTTCTAGAATGTGTTGTGCCTCAAAGTGAAATTGTAGAATATGAATTGAGCAATGGAGAAGAATTAAAAGTAGATGGTAACTTTGCAATAGCCAGAACATCTGGAGTTAATTTTTCTGTTACAAAGTCAGATAAATCTTTAATTGGTTCTGCTTTAAATGGTGAAGGTTTCTTAAATACATTTACTGGAAATGGTACAGTTTGGTTAGCTCCTACTCAAGTAATGTACGAAAAACTAAGCTTTGGAGCCATGCCTACTAATGATAATATGAATAATAAGGTTTCTAAGCAAAAATAGAAATTTTATGAAAATTTTATAAAACCATTCATGTAAAGTTAATATAAAATATACTTTTGACATCTTTAGATAAAATTTAGTAAATAGATATATTTTATAATATAAAGACATCAGTGTAAATATAAAAAAGCTGTAGGTAAATTTGTTTCTACACACAAATCTACTTACAGCCTCAAATCTACTAATAGCCTCTTTTATAAATATAAATTCATATTTAAAGATATATTCGTTTTACCTAATGCTCTAATTCAAATCTTATCTGCGTTAAATCATTCAATTATCAATAAATCCAATTAAATAAAATTATTGATAGCATATATTATAAATCTAATAACTTTTATTATAGTTCTGATTATTAACCTAAAAATGCCTATTATTAATCTATTTAATTTACCTACAATAAACAATTTTAATCTAACTAACCAATCTTTCTCTTTATTGGCTTTATCAAAAGAGATACAACTATAAGCACAATACTTCCACATATCAACCAATACTTTTCATCAAAGCTACCTCGACTCATAGACATTATAAAGAAATTTCCAACATACTTATCTTTAGTCATCATATTTAAAATTAAATATCCTATAGATACCATATATCCTATAATAGTATTGTTAAATAAATTAGAAAATAACATACCTAAACTTCCTATAAACATAGCTGATACAAAACTCCCCACAATATATTTAAATATAGGAAAATTGCCTCCAAGATGTTTTAACATCAGTACAAATCCAGCAATTAACACAAGCATACTTATAATTGACATTATTATTCTTATTAATTGTATAACTACTTGAGATACTGATTTTGATGATACTATCTCATCAATTTCCTTTGATTGTTCTAAGTAAAATATAGGAACTATCATTATTATTCCTACTATTACAACATAGTTTTCAAGACATATAGCTGCTGAAACACTATCTAAATTTGCTACCCCTTGTATAAATGGAATCAAACATAACATACCAATTGAACATATTAGATTAATTAGAGTGCTTAATTTGAAGTTTTCTTTTATTAAAACTAAATAATTTTGAAAACTTTGAACCAACATTAAGATTCCCCCTTCTTTTTTGTTCATATAAAAATGTAGTTATCAAGACAATTATTAATGCTCCCAATCCTATTAAAAGTCTATTACTCATAATAGTATTAAAGTTTTCTGCTATAACAGTTCCATTTAGTACATTATTATGTCTTATCATTAGTCCCATTGATGGATAATCTCCTTCAAGACCTATAGAGTTTATACTGTAAAACCACCAAATTAATTGAACAATAATTGCTACTGGTGTGTCTGTTAAAACAGTCAGACTCACTCCTACAGCTGTAACTATCATAAGAGTTGGCAATAACCACCACAGTGTATATTTTATAAATGCTAAATTATCAACAGAAATTCCTTCATCTTTAGCAAATGAAATTAAAGGAAGTAATTCTTTTATACCTAAAATTAAAACTGGCAACATCATCATAAATACAAGAGCAAAATATCTTGATAAAATTATTTTAGATGTTGATGCTTGTTTTGAATAGACAATTTCGCTCATTCTTGAATGTCTATCTTTCATTGACATAAAAACTGCTACAAATACTGGAAATATACTTAAAATTATACCAATATAGTCACAAAAAATTCTTGCATAACCATTAGTTACTTTATCTTTTTGAATTGTATAGTTATAATTTTGCATAGCTTCTTCATAAGTAATTGGAACTATACCAAATCTTTGTAATTTATCAATGGCATACGCAGACCCACCACCTAAAATTTCATCTATGCTTTGCATTATTTCTTCAAATCTTTCAAATGATAATTTAGAAGAATTTATTTCTATATTTTCTCCACTTTCCCAAATTGAGTTTACTTTGTCAATACTGTTACCAGTTATCTCCTCAATATACTTCTCTATAGTTTGGGTCTTACTTTCATTTAATTTTATATGCTTAATAATTCCCATTGGATATGTTGTATATGAATTTTCTTGATATTCTCTAATTAAACTTATAGTTGCACTTGGAATTACTTTATCAGACTTCAAAGATTCTTTTTGACCATATGGATATTGATTGTGTTTTAAGTAGTATTCATCAATGTTTTCTACTCTTTGAGGAGCAACTAATGGATTCCCTTCATTAGGAATATTTTTGCTTACATCTTCTGAAACTGAGCTTCCAAGTTGTGAAATATAGAAAACTACTAATACTACAATAAAAACATAATAGACTGTGCTTTTTAATATGTTTTTACACTCTTTTATAAATAGATTCATATCTTATTTCCTCCCATCATAAGCATATAGCCATCTTCGATAGTTGGATTACATTCTACTGCTGTTTCAAAAGGTTTTTCTTCTGATATGATTCTAAGTGTAGCTTTTCCACCTTGAGTCAACATACCTATAACTACAAATCTATTTTTTATATTTTCTATGTCCTTTTTATCTACTTCAACACTATATACTTTTCCATAAGCAAGTTTTGTTAATGCCTCAGTTGTTCCATTATATATAACTTTTCCATTATCTAATATAGCTATATTTTCACATGTTGCTTCTATGTCTCCTACAATATGTGTTGATAATATAACTATTCTATCATTGGCAATCTCACATAATAAATTTCTAAATCGTATACGCTCTTCTGGGTCAAGTCCTGCCGTTGGTTCATCTACGATTAAAACTTTAGGATTGTGAATCAGCGCTTGGGCAATTCCAAGTCTTCTATTCATACCTCCAGACAAAGATTTTACTTTTACTCTTTGATGATTAGTTAAATTTACTTTACTTAATAACTTATTGATAATTTTTCTTCTTTTTCCTGATGGTATATTTGATAAAACAGCTAGATAATCCATTGCTTCATACACTGTCATATTTGGATACATTGAAAAATCTTGAGGAAGGTAACCAACCATATCTCTAATTTCTTTCGTTTTTTCTATAGGAATTCCACACATATCTATTGAGCCATCAGTTTTTGACAATAAAGTAGCTAGAATTCGCATAAATGTTGTTTTTCCTGCTCCATTTCTTCCCAAAAGTCCAAACATTCCACTATCAATTTCAATGTTTACATTTTCAAGAGCCAATTTTGAACCAAACCTCTTACTGAGATTAGACACTGATATTTTCATTTCCATATATAAGTACACCCCCATAAATCATTTTATAGTATTTTATTTTTATTAATTTTTTATTATATTTCCATAATAAATTCTAAAACTTAAGATATTATTTAGAAATTTCTAAATTTTTTCTAAAGATTCTAATTTCTCTTAATAAATAAAATAAATACGCTTATATACTAATGACTTCTGTACTATAGTGATTTAAAAATAATTGAAGTGTCTAAAGATAATATTACTATTTAAAAAGTTCTTTTAAAATTACTATAATTGGATTACATTCTACTGCTGTTTCAATATGTACGTTTATAAAGGCATCATTTACTCATATCTAACTTTATTAAAATTTACAACTTTATAGTAAACAACTTTATAAAACTTACAATCTTATGATAAATAGCTTTATAATAATCATTAAATTATACAAAATATTACAGCTTGTCCCTCATTAGAAGCTACTTGCATAAATTTTTTAAGTTCAATTAAATTAGCCCATACATATTCAAAAAATTCATCCTCATCTTCATCATCCATAACAGGATAAATTTCATTTTCTAGCATTTCACTGACACTAAATTTTTTTCTAAATTCTTCTTCTTCCAAATTGTTCATTGCCTCTGATAGTTTTTTTACATCATTAGCTGTAATTAACATAGGATAAAATTCTCCTTCAATTTCCATAAATGTGTTTCCACTCAACACTAATTTACTAAAAATATTAGCATTATCTCCACCAAAAGGACAACCAGTTAGAGTAAACTGAATTGCATGCCATGCTTTATCAATATTAATACTGCTATCTTCCTGTACATCTTCAAACATAAAATCCTCTAAGTTATCTGTTGATTGTTGTAATTTCAAAATATTTTCTTCACTTATTCTAAAGTAACTTCCTATCATGCCCATAATTACTTCCCTCCTAAGTAGTATTTTTATAATTTTAACTCCTAAGAAAAGGTATTGACAAGAAAATTCACTAAAAAAAATGTCATTACATCTTAAAAATCAAAGTATACATGAGGTAATATTTCTGATGTGGAACCAAAGAATTTTATTACGCACACACATACACTAATATTGCATAAATTAGTTCTATCTTTTTAGGAAAATACATGTGTTGTCGTGTCAAAATTATATAAAATAAAAAATAAGTGTATCTCAAGTTCTAAATGATACACTTATTTCCTATAAAAATCTATTTTTTAATATATATTTTTTGCTAAATGCTAAATATGGTCTAAACATCTCCTTTTTATCAAATATTCTACATTTAGTCATACCATAAACACTACAAATTTTCATGTCTACTTTTAAATATTTCTGTATTTTCTTATTTTAAGATATTAATTTTTTCCTGTTTACTCTTATTTTAAGATATTAATTTTTTCCTGTTTACTCTTATTTTCAAATATTAAACCTTATTCTTTATATTTTGTTTATTCTTCAATCTTTTCAACTATCTCAAAGTCAATTTCTTTAAAGTCTACATTTACACCTTCAACTTTTATCTTAACAAGGTCACCTATTTTATATGACTTCTTGGTTCTCTCACCTAACACACTATAAGAACTTTCATCATAGATATAATAGTCATCATTCATATTTGCAAGTCTTATCAATCCTTCTATAGTATTATCTAGCTCAACAAATATTCCAAATGAAGTTACACTAGATACAACACCTTCAAACTCTTGACCAACTTTATCCTTCATATAAAGAGCCTTATAGAAGTCATGTACATCTCTTTCAGCCAATTCTGCTTTTCTCTCTTTTTCAGATGATTGAACAGATGCATAATCTACTATAGTAGTAAGTTGCTCTTGTCTCTTTCCATTTATCTTATTATTTAAAGACTCTTTTATTATTCTATGAATTTGAAGGTCAGGATATCTTCTTATTGGTGAAGTAAAGTGACAATAGAATTTAGCAGCTAACCCAAAGTGTCCACTACATTCTGGTGAATACTTAGCCTGTTTTAAAGAACGAAGCATTATGGTACTGATTGCTCCCTCTTCTGTTTTGCCTTTTATCTTCTCTATTATTCCTTGTAATGCCTTTGGATGTACCTCTTCTTTATCACCTTTTATTGTATATCCAAATGTAGATATAAATTTACTCAATTCTTCCATTTTTTCTAAAGATGGTGTTTCATGTATTCTATACACAAATGGTATACCCATCCAATAAAAATGTTCAGCAATTGTTTCATTACTTATAAGCATAAACTCTTCTATTATTTTATTAGAAATTCTTCTTTCATATGGTTTTATATCTGCAACTTCTCCATTTCCATTTAGAATTATCTTTGCTTCTGGGAAGTTAAAGTCTATAGCCCCTCTTTTTTCTCTTCTTGACATAAGAATTCTAGCCAAAATTTCAGAATTTTTAAAATCATCTACAACATGTTCAAAAGTCTTTTTAAGCTTTTCATCATCTTTTTCTAATATATCGGATACTTCTGTATAAGTCATTCTAGCCTTTGAATTTATTATAGATTCACATATTTCATGCTTAACTACATTTCCCTTATGGTCTATTTCCATAAATATAGAAAGAGTTAATTTGTCTTCAAATGGATTTAAACTACATACTCCATTAGAAAGAGTCTTTGGCAACATTGGAATTACTTTATCTACTAAATATACAGATGTAGCCCTTTTTAAAGCTTCTTTATCTAATTTATTTTTTTCTCTTACATAATGTGTAACATCAGCTATATGAACCCCTAATTTAAAGTTTCCATTAGATAATACCTCTATTGATATAGCATCATCTAAATCTTTTGCGTCATCTCCATCTATAGTAAATATATTTAAATCTCTTAAATCTCTTCTTCTTTTTACCTCTTCTTCTGGAATTTCAACAGCAACAGCTTCTGCTTCTTGCAATACCTTTTTAGGAAATTCTTCTGGAAGACCATGTTCTCTTATTATAGAGTCTATTTCTACTCCTCTTTCACCTTTTTGACCCAGTATTTCTATAATCTTTCCTTCTGGTTTTCTATCTTCTTGTGGCCATACTGTAATTTCACAAACTACCTTATCATTATCTACTGCACCACTAAAATATCTTTTAGGTATATATACATCCTTAGTAAATTTCTTATTGTCTGGTGTTACAAATCCAAAAGTTTTACTTGATTGAAAAGTACCTACTATTTTAGTTATTTCTCTCTTTATAATTTTTACGATTCTTCCTTCTGCTCTTTTTTCTTCAGTTGCAGGTACAACTATCTCTGCCATAACTCTATCATTATGCATAGCTCCATTTATATTGTCACTTGAGATAAATAAATCTTGTGTGTATTCAACATCAGATTCTACAAATCCAAAGCCTTTTTTATGTGATGTAAATTTACCAACAAAATATCCCATTTGATTTGATGATACTATTTTATTTTTCTTAGTAAAACATATATATCCATCTTCCTCTAATTCTTCTAAAAAATTATAGAACATTGGCATTTCTGATGAATGTATATCAAAAATTTCTGCTAATTCTTCCTTTTTTAGAGGATTATATGCACTTTCGTTTATTAATCCTAACAAACTCTCTTTAAGTCCTGGTATCATTTTTTCCTCCTATTTTACTTTCTTGTTATATTATTTTTTTAGTTTTCTATTATATTACCCTTTGTATATCTTCTATATTACCTTTCATATATCTTCACACACCGTTTTTTATATTCTTTTATTATTGTTTCAAGTTAAATCAATTATTATATGTTTTTTATATTTAATTGAAATTATCTTAATAAATCTTTAAAAAAGTTATGATAATTCTCTAATAATAGTTTAAGTTATCATAAGCACAATTGTAATTTACTTAAAATATCATTATTACAGCTACTTTATCACCTAATTATACACCATCATATAGAATTGGTAAAATATTCATTCCATCTAAGTATTACTATATAATAATTTATTCTATTAGTATACTCAAATTAAGTTAAATTTATATAACTCAATTAATTTTTTAAATATAACTTTTTATAATATAAAACTTATAATAAAAGTAAATTTATATGTTAAATTAGGTTGATTTTTTATTGTTTTTTATTTATTCTAATATTAAAGGCTTGCAAACGTTTTTCGACAAGTCTTTATTTTATATAAATTAAATAAATTTTTTTATTATAAATAATATATTAAATTTAAACTAATCTACTTATTGGAGGAGATAAACTTGGAAGAAGTAATTGCAAAAATTATTACCATAGAAAATGGTTTTAAAGAAATCGAAAATATTGCTAAAAAAATTGTAAAAAATAATGACTCAAAGAAGTGTTATTATCTATCAATTTACTTATATAGATCAGAATACTATCAAGTAAGAGAATTAGCAGTGTTTATATTAGGCTTTATATCAATACATATTTCTGAAGCCTTATTATTTTTAAAAAACAATGTGAGTAAAGATGAAAACTGGAGAGTACAAGAAATATTAGCTAAATCATTTGATTATTATTGTAGTGAAGTTGGATATGATAAATCACTTCCTGTGATAAAAGAGTGGTTAAGTTCTGACAACCCAAATATAAAGAGAGCTGTAACAGAAGGGCTTAGAGTTTGGACTATCCGAGACTATTTTAAGACCAACCCCACTGTAGCTATATCATTGCTTTCTAGTTTAAAAGATGAGGACAGTGAATACTTAAGAAAATCTGTTGGAAATGCTCTCAGAGACATAAGTAAAAAACATCCAGATTTAGTAAAAAACGAATTAAACTCATGGGATGTTTCAAATAAAAAAGTTGAACTTGTATATAAACTTGCTTCAAAACGTATTTTGGCAAAATAAATTGGAGGTGACTATACTTGAAGCTTTGTGAAAAATATACATGTCCATTAGAACTAACACATGATATGATAAAAGGTAAATGGAAGTCTATTATATTATGGAGATTACGTATAGGTCCAACTTCTCTATCAAAACTAGAAAAAGAGATTAATGGAATCAACCAAAAAATGTTGCTTGAACAACTTAAAGAATTGATTGAATTTGGGCTGGTTGATAAAAAAACCTATGAAGGATATCCACTTAAAGTTGAATATTCACTTACACCTATTCGTGGAAAGCAGATGTTAGATGCTTTGGCTATAATGCAAGATATAGGAATTAATTTCATGCTAGAGAATGGTAAAGTAAGTAATTTACCATTATTTACAACTGGTATATAATAAACTTACAGAAAATTTTTATTAATTTATTATATATTTAGGAGGCAAATTATTATGAAAGTAACTAGTACAGGTATAGTAAACGGTGTTATAGAAGATAAATATGGAAAAAGAGGAAATCAATTTAATAAAGGTGGTATGCCTACATATTCATTACCTCTAAAATTTGAAGATGCTCCAGAGCATACAGTGTCCTTTGCTGTATTTTTAGAGGACAAAGATTCAGTTCCTGTATGTGGATTTGCATGGATACATTGGCTAGCTGCAAATATAACAAAAGATGAATTAAAGGAAAATGAAAGCATAACAGCTACTGATTTTATTCAAGGGACTACTAGTTGGCATAGTAAATTAGGTGATATTGGTAGATTAGAAGCTAGTGTTTATGGTGGTATGGCTCCTCCAGATAGACCACATGTTTATGAAATACATGTGTTTGCCCTTGATACTACTCTTAATCTTGAAAAGGGATTTTATATGAATGAGTTTTTTGAAGCCATGGATGGGCATATTTTAGATAGATTTACACTTAAAGGGAGTTATTCTAATTAATTAGATTTACTATAGCTAATCATTAATTTGTTACACTTAATTAATGATTAGCTTAATTGCTATTAAATTATTTTTCTATTTTAATTAATTGTTGATTCAATGGATTCGAATTATTTTTTATATTTTATTTAACTATTAAATCAATTAATTTCAGGTTATTTCTTATATTTAACTAATTATTATTTTATGCCTTATTAAAAGAAGATATAAACACATTTAATAAATCTATATAAAATTTCGAGGAGTTATTATGATAAAAAAAATAGACCATGTGGTCATTACTACTAATAATATAGAAAACTGCATAAATTTTTATAAAAAGCTTGGTTTTACATTAAAGATGGCAAATGAAAGATATGAACTTTACTCTGGAGATTTCAAAATAAATGTCCATTTAAAAGGTCATGAACTTTCACCTCACAGCAAAAACGTACAAACAGGTAGTGCTGATTTGTGTTTTGAGATAAATACTAATATTGACATGACAAAAACAAACTTAGAACAAAATGAGATTAAAATTGAGCAAGGAATTGTAGAACGCACAGGAGCCTTTGGTGAAATGAAGTCTATTTACTTAAGAGACCCTGATGGAAATTTAATTGAATTGTCAAGTTATGGAGAATAAACTTTGGAAAATTTAATTCTATCTATAAATGTAGTTCTTCCTTTGTTTCTCACAATGTCACTTGGGTATGTTCTGAAAAAATTAAGTTTATTTGATGAACATACTTTAAATAAAATGAATAATGTTTGTTTCAAATCTTTCCTGCCATTACTATTATTTTTTAATATATACAATACGGATTTAAATGGTTCTCTTAACCTCAAACTTATGGCTGTAGCTATTATAAGTATTTTTTCAATCTTTTTACTCTTAGTTTTTATTATACCTAAGATTGAAAAAGATAATAAAACAAGAGGTGCATTAATACAAGGTATCTTTCGCAGTAATTTTGTTATATTTGGTATACCTGTAACAATCTCACTATTTGGTGATAAAAATATTGGGGTTACATCTTTATTAATTGCAGTTATTGTTCCTATGTTCAATGTATTATCAGTCATAATACTTGAGATTTTTAGAGGTGGTAAAATAAATATAAAGCACATGATTAAAGGTGTTTTAACAAATCCTCTCATAATAGCTTCTGTAATAGGATTGATAATGCTTATTTTAAATATTAAAATCCCTGAATTTTTACATAAAACCATTGGTGATATTTCCAAAATTGCTACTCCCCTATCACTTATAATTCTAGGTGGGTCTTTCAGCTTTTCTGCTATAAAAGGACATATAAGACCAATTATACTGGGGGTGTGCGGAAAACTTATTCTTATACCTGCTATATTTTTACCAATTGGCATTTTTCTTGGATTTAGAAATGTAGAATTAGCTTCACTTATGATAATGTTATCTGCTCCAACTGCTATTTCTTCATTTACAATGGCCCAACAGATGAATTCTGATAGTGAACTTGCTGGACAAATTGTAGTATTTACCTCTGCATTTTCCATAATCACAGTATTTATAATAATATTTATCTTAAAACAGAATAATCTTATTTAGTAATATCCTATAGTATAATTTGGTATAATAAGAAATATATACTTGTATTGTAAGAAACACATATTGATAGCATAGTAAATATGTATTGATATTGTAATAAATATATACAGAAAATAAGTACTACTCATAACTCAAAAAAATATAAAAAAGGTGGACTATAATAAATATAGTTCACCTTTTATATTGAAATTTATATTCTCTATTGAAACTTGTATTCTTTACTGAAACTCATAAAATTTCAAGCTTTTTTTAAAAATAGTATATAGCTTATTACTTATAAAAATTATATTGGCATATCCTCTTTTTTTATATTATTTTTTAGCTTTATCAGTTGATAATTCACCTACAGTTGTATACTTAACATCCCCATCTTTAGGATTTCCTACTTGTACTGGCAGATTAGGTTGTGTTTGCCATTGCCACCATCCACCATCAAATAAAGTGATGTTTTTCCATCCATTTTCATAGCACATTAACCAAGGAATAGTTGCTCTCCATCCAGTTCCACAATAAAATGCTGTATTTGTATCTTTTGTCACATCAATATCTTTAAAATAACCTAATACTTTATCAAAATCTACATAGCTTCCATCTTCATTCATATAATCTTGCATACTGCTTGCATCAGTACCTGCACGCCCCCATACAGCACCCTTTGGCTCTCCAGCTTTATCAATATAATTGTAACCACTTGTTTTTCCAGAGAACTCTTCTAAGCTTCTTATACTTACTAGTCTAAAGTTAGGGTCATTTTTTAATTTATTTTCTACATCTTTTATATCCATTACATATTCTGGATGAGCTGGAACTTTTACACCAAACTCTTTTTGAGATTTTGGCTCTACTGCTCCTTTTTCTACATCATATTTTGCATTTTTCCATGCTTCAATACTCCCATCCATAACTTTAACATTTTTAACACCAGCCCAAAGACAAATGAATGCTATTCTATCTACTCCTGAATCAGAACCATATAGTATAACAGTTGTATCTGATGTAATACCATTGCTAAGTAATACTTTTTCAACTACATCTGCTGGTTTGATATTGTAGTTATCAAAGTCTTTTACTCCTTCATCATTATCATATTCTAAAGAGTCTGTATCAATATGAATAGCTCCTGGTATATGCTGTTTCAAGTAGCCTTCATTTTGTTCAGTTGCTCCCCATGAGCCTTCTGCAATAACATAATTTTTAGACTCTGGTTGATTTCCATCAATAACACTTTTTACCCACTTAGGTGATACAAATACTTTTGTTGTATCAACTGGGTCAGCTGTAACCTTTTCCGCATTAGCATCTTTATTACTTGCTTCATTTGAATTGTTGTTTGAACACCCAACTAATAAAGTCGCAATCATAGCTATACATAATATTAAACTTAATAACCTTTTTTTCACGTTTTTCCCTCCATCTTATCTAGTTTTCATCTAAAAAGTATATCATATAGCTTTTTTCTATTCAATAATTCTACAGCTTATACATAATGTTGGCTATACAAAATATCTATACTTCATCTTACTTTTTATACAAAATTTCTATACAGCATTCTATTTATATCTTACTATTAAATTATATTGATTTATATTATAATATTTTAGTAGTAAACATTATAATATAAATCAATATAATATTTTTAGTTTGTCTATAATTTAATATAATAAGGAGAAATACTAATGAAGAAAACACTCTATAGTATTACAATACTATTTCAAATTGCTTTTCTAATAGGATGTAAGGTTTTTGAAAAATATGCAAATACAAGAATGGGAATGCATAGGTGGGTAACATACACTAACAGAAACTTTGAAAGAGATTATCCTATTGAATCACTTAAAATAGCTCTAATAGCTATTCTTATCGTTTTTACTATAATTGCAATTATACTGCTAATTCAAAACACTATTTTAAAAAAGAGCTATAATTTATTTGGTAAATTAATGGGTCTTTTAACAATAATAATCAACACTCTTTTATTAAAGTTTATATTAACAAATACACAATATACTAACAGTTCCTACTTTTTTTTAATAATGATGCTTAGTATGGTATCTATTTTGCAAATTATCAAGTTGATTGTGCATACTAGAATGATTAAAAATTAGATATATCAAAAGCTAGATATTAAAAACTATATAACAAAAATAGATATATCAAAAATTTATTTTATAAATATCTGACTCAATTCATAAAATAAAAACTGGACCAATAATATAAAATCATTAGTCCAGCTTTTATTTTACGTACTTTTTTATGTTGACGTACTTTTATTAAAAACTAAATTTAATTTTTAAATGTAACCAAAATGCACTAATTAAATAATGGCCAGTTATTCAACAATACCACTACTTCTTAACTATAAGTAGTGCCAATGCATTTATAAAAAATAATACTGCTGTTATTTTTGTAACTCTAGCAAGAAATGCTTGTTTTCCTTTTGGTTTAAAGTAAGCTTGACTTCCTTCTCCACCAAACTCTGAAGGTAAAGCATTCTTAGAATCTTGAGGCATTATGCTAATTACTAGTAAAATCCCTAGTACTACTTGCACACCCATTAAAATGTTGCCCATTCTTGCCCCTCCTATCTTTCTATTACTTAAATTTCATTACTCTTTAGTGTATCACAATAATATAGCCATTTCAAGACTATTATGTTATAAATCACAAACAAAACTGATATCAAAAGCCATCAAAATATATCTATAGTTTTTAATTATAGCAATTATTTCAAAGCTTTTATTTATTTTCCTAATAAAAATGGCTTACATATAAAAAGGGATAAGTGCTTTGAAAAATCAATTAACACTTATCCCATTTATCTCTTATAAGATAAACTTAAAATCTTTTATACTATCTTTTTAATCCTTAAAAACTATTTTTTTAAGTTATAGAAAGATTTTAATCCACAGTATCTAGCTTGCTCTCCAACCATTTCTTCTATTCTTAATAATTGGTTGTATTTAGCAACTCTATCAGTTCTTGATGGAGCACCAGTTTTTATTTGTCCAGCATTTACTGCAACAGCTAAATCTGCTATAGTAGAATCTTCAGTTTCTCCTGATCTATGAGATATAACAGCAGTGTACCCTGCTCTCTTAGCCATTTCTATTGCATCTAGAGTTTCAGTTATTGTACCTATTTGGTTAACTTTAACTAATATAGAGTTAGCTACTCCATTTTCAATTCCTTTTTCTAATCTTTCTGTATTAGTAACAAATAAGTCATCTCCAACTAATTGTAATTTGTTTCCTAATTTTTCAGTTAATAATTTCCATCCATCCCAATCTTCTTCATCTAAACCATCTTCTATAGTTATTATTGGGAAGTTGTTTGACCAATCTTCATATAAAGCAACCATTTCAGCAGCAGTTAATTCTTTTCCTTCTCCAGCTAAAACGTATTTTTTAGTTTCTTTATTGTACATTTCTGTAGCAGCAACATCAAGTCCTAACATAACATCTTCTCCTGGCTTATATCCAGCTTTTGTTATAGCTTCAACTATTAATTCTAAAGCTTCTCTGTTTGAACCTAAGTTTGGAGCGAATCCACCTTCGTCACCTACACCACAAGCTAATCCTTTTTCTCCTAAAACTTTCTTTAATGAATGGAATACTTCTGCTCCCATTCTTAAACCTTCTTTAAAGCAACAAGCTCCTACTGGTAATATCATGAACTCTTGAACATCAACGTTATTATCAGCATGTTCTCCACCATTTAATATGTTCATCATTGGAACAGGTAATTGCTTAGCATTTACTCCACCTAAGTATTGGAATAATGGTAAACCTATTTCATCAGCAGCTGCTCTAGCTACTGCCATTGAAACACCTAATATAGCATTAGCTCCTAATTTACCTTTGTTTGGAGTTCCATCTAATTCTATCATCATTGCATCTATAGCTGGTTGGTCAAATGCATCCATTCCTTCGATTTCTGGTGCTATTATTTCATTTACGTTAGCAACAGCTGTTTCTACACCTTTTCCTAAGTATCTTCCTTTGTCTCCATCTCTTAATTCAACAGCTTCAAAAGCTCCTGTAGATGCACCTGATGGAACTATTGCTCTTCCCATTGCTCCATCTTCTAATACTACTTCAACTTCTACAGTTGGATTTCCTCTTGAGTCTAATACTTCTCTAGCATATACTAATTCAATAACTGACATTTGTATATCTCCCTTCGATTTTTCTATTAGTTAAATTTTCATTTACTGTAAACATCCGTCTACTAGTTTTAATCTACTTATTATATTATAGTACAGAAAGTTATTTTTGAAAATTAGATACAAATTTATTTGATGGGTAAATTTGTAAAAGTTTCTATTTTTATTTTATTTTTTATAATTTTTAACTTATCTATTAGCCAAAATCAATCTTCAATACATAAATATACAGATAAACTTAAAACATGAAACACAAAATTTACAACTAATGATTCTAATAATTTTTGATTTTATAATATATATTAATTATTATTTTTTACATCATTTTACTTAAACTTTATAAAATTCACTTAGACTGAAATATTTTTAAGTTTACTTTATTGTAAGTTACTATTCTACTTATCAATTCAATTTATAAACTTATTAATTCAATTTCTAGCACCTAATTTTGCATATTCAAATTCTTTAGCAAAAATTTCAAATGGCACTAGATTAATAGATAATACTTATTAAGCTTAACTATTTTGAAATAAGTGAATGACCAGTCATTTCTTCTGGTTTTTCTAACTTCATCATATCTAAAACAGTTGGCGCTATATCAGATAATCTTCCTGCGTCTAATAATTTTGCACCTTCAAATTCTTGTCCAACAACCACAAATGGTACTGGATTAATAGAGTGGGCTGTTACAGTCTTTCCTGTTTGTGGGTCTAACATGTATTCAGCATTTCCGTGGTCAGCAGTTATTATTGCACTTCCACCTAGCTCTATTATTTTATCTACTAATTTTCCTACACAAGTATCTACAGTCTCAACAGCCTTTATAGCTGCTTCAATATTTCCTGTATGACCTACCATGTCAGGGTTTGCAAAGTTTAAAACTATAAAGTCAAACTTATCTTCTCCTAGTTTTTCTAAAGCTTTGTCTGTTAATTCATATGCAGACATCTCTGGTTGTAAGTCGTAAGTTGCAACCTTTGGAGAAGGTATTAATAATCTCTCTTCACCTTTGTTTGGCTCTTCTACTCCACCATTGAAGAAGAAAGTAACATGCGCATATTTTTCAGTTTCAGCAGCTCTTAATTGAGTTTTTCCATTTTTCGCAAGATATTCACCCAGAGTATTAGTTAAAGATTGTGGTCCAAATGCTATATGCACTTCTTTTATAGTTATATCGTACTCTGTTAAACATACAAAGAAGTTTTTAATTTCTTCTCTTTTAAATCCATCAAACTCTTCACTTACTAAAGCTCTTGTTATTTGTCTTGCTCTATCTGGTCTGAAATTGAAGAATATAATTGAATCATTTTCTTTTATACTTCCAACTGCTTTATCATCTTTAACAATAACTGTTGGCATTATAAATTCATCATTTTTTCCATTATCATAAGAGTTTTGAATAGCTTCTTCAATAGAAGTTGCTTTTTCGCCAATACCTCTAGCCATGGCATTGTATGCAAGCTCTACTCTTTCCCATCTCTTATCTCTATCCATTGCATAGTATCTACCAGAAACTGTAGCAAATTCACCTACTCCAATTTCATTCATACTAGCTTGTACTTCCTTAGCATATTCCAATGCGCTTTGAGGGTCAGTATCTCTACCATCAGTAAATGCATGAACATATACTTTTTCTACACCTTTATCTTTTGCCATTTTGATTATAGCTTTAAGATGGTCTATATGTGAATGTACTCCACCATCAGACAAAAGACCCATTACATGAAGAGAATGTTCTTTTGCATTGTCCATAGCTTCACATAAAACTTTATTATTAAAAAAATCACCATCTTTTATAGATTTTGTTATTCTAGTTAAATCTTGATATACAATTCTACCTGCACCTATATTAGTATGGCCAACTTCTGAATTTCCCATTTGACCATCAGGTAGACCAACATCAAGACCACTAGCATTTATTAATGTGTTTGGATATTCTTTCATTATTCTGTCTAAATTAGGAGTTTTGGACTCAGCAATTGCATTTCCCTTAACTTCCTTATTATATCCAAATCCGTCCATAATAATTAAAGCAACTGGTTTTTTCATCATTTCACTCCTTAGAAATTAACAAGGTCTAAATAGTCATTAGCAGCTAAACTAGCTCCACCTACTAAAGCTCCATCTATATCACTTTGACCCATTATTTCAGCTACATTTGAAGGTTTAACACTTCCACCGTATTGTATTCTAACTTCATTAGCTAATTCTCCATATAATCCTTTTATAACTTCTCTTATATAAGATATAACATCATTAGCATCTTCAGCAGTTGCAGTTTTACCAGTTCCAATAGCCCAGATTGGCTCATATGCAACAACTACTTTTGCTAAATCATCTTTAAGAACATTTTCTAAAGCTTTTTCAACTTGAACTTTACAAACATCTTTAGTTTTTCCAGCTTCTCTTTGCTCTAAAGTTTCACCAACACATAGTATTGGGTCTATTTCTACTTCTAAAGCTTTTAAAACTTTTTTGTTTACAGTTTCATCAGTTTCATTGAAATACTGTCTTCTTTCTGAATGTCCTATTATAACATAGTCCATATCTATTTCTTTTAACATAAGAGGTGAAACTTCTCCTGTAAATGCTCCTTTTTCTTCAAAGTGCATGTTTTGAGCACCTATCTTTATATTTGTACCCTTAGTAGCTTCTTTTAAATCCTTCAATAAAGTAAATGGTGCACATATAACAGCTTCTGCCTTATCAGCATTAACTTTTCCTTTAACTTCATTTACAAATTCTAAAGCTTCCTTTATTGTTTTATGCATTTTCCAGTTTCCTGCAATTATAGGTTTTCTCATTTTACAATCTCCTCTATATAGTAGTTTATTTATTATCTAATGCTGCAATACCTGGTAATTCTTTACCTTCTAAAAATTCTAGTGATGCTCCTCCACCTGTTGATACGTGAGTCATCTTATCACCAAATCCTAATTGATTAACTGCTGCTGCACTATCACCACCACCAATTACAGTAGTTGCGTCAGTTAATTCTGCCATAGCTTTGGCTACTGATAGTGTTCCATTTGCAAAGTTTTCAAATTCAAATACTCCCATTGGTCCGTTCCATACTACAGTTTTTGATTCTTTTATGGCTTTTACAAAGTTTGCTATAGTCTTAGGTCCCATATCTAGTCCCATATAATCTTCTTTTACATTAGCATCTTCTGTTACTATTGGAGTTGCATCTGGTGCAAAGTGGTCTGCCATAACAACATCTACTGGCAATAATAAGTTAACGCCTTTTGCCTTAGCTTTTTCCATCATTTCTTTTGCATATTCTACTTTATCTATTTCAAGTAAAGATGTTCCTACTTCATAACCTTGAGCTTTTAAGAATGTATAAGCCATTCCTCCACCTATTATTAGATTATCAACTTTTTCTAATAGTTCATTTATAACAGCTAATTTATCAGAAACTTTAGCTCCCCCAAGTATAGCTGTAAATGGTCTTACAGGATTGGCAACAGCTTCTCCTAAGAATTTTAATTCTTTTTGAATTAAGTATCCGCAAACTCTCTCTTGTAAAAATTCTCCTGCTCCAACTGTTGAACAATGCGCTCTATGAGCAGTTCCAAATGCATCATTTACAAATATTTCAGCAAGTGAAGCTAATTCTTTAGAGTAGTTTTCTTCATTTTTAGTTTCTTCTTTTCTATATCTAGTATTTTCTAATAACACTACATCTCCGTTTTCCATTTTTTCAGTAGCTTTTTTTGCATTTTCTCCTACTACATTATCATCTGCTGCAAATACAACTTCTTTACCTAACATTTCAGATAATCTCTTTGCAACTGGTGCTAAAGATAATTCTGGTTTAGCTTCTCCCTTTGGTTTTCCTAAATGAGAACATAATATAACTTTTGCTCCTTTAGAAATTAAATATTGAATTGTTGGTAAAGCTCCGTTTAATCTATTTTCATCAGTAATTACACCATCTTGTAATGGTACATTAAAGTCACATCTCACTAATACTTTTTTCCCGCACACATCAATATCTTCTATAGTTTTTTTGTTTAGCATTGACATAAATATCTCTCCTTTTAATAAAGTAATTTTTTATTGCCAAGTATAATATAGTACATACTTTTACCCTATTAAATATATCATATTATCATATTTTTATATATAGTATGTAACATTATTTAGGTGTATTTTATATATTTTTTCTTAAAAAAAGTCCAGAGTCCGTAGTGTTAAACTACAAACTCGGACTTTGTCAATCTACTTTTCTATTTTCTAAAAGCTGACTATTTTGCTAATTGTGCAAAGTATCCTAAAGTTCTTATTAATTGAGAAGTATAAGACATTTCATTATCATACCAAGAAACAACTTTAACTAATTGTTTTCCATCTACTTCCATAACTTTTGTTTGAGTAGCGTCAAATAATGAACCGTAGCTTATTCCGATTATATCAGAAGATACTAACATTTCTTCAGTGTATCCGAAAGATTCGTTTGAAGCTTCTTTCATAGCTGCATTTATTTCTTCAACTGTAACATTTTTTCCTAATGTACAAACTAATTCAGTTATTGAACCAGTTACAACTGGTACTCTTTGTGCTGCTCCATCTAATTTTCCTTTTAATGCAGGTATTACTAAACCGATTGCTTTTGCAGCTCCTGTAGTGTTTGGAACTATGTTTCCAGCAGCAGCTCTAGCTCTTCTTAAATCACCTTTTGGATGAGGACCATCTAAAGTATTTTGGTCATTAGTATATGCATGTATAGTAGTCATTAATCCTTTTTCTATACCATATTTATCATTTAATACTTTAGCCATTGGAGCTAAACAGTTAGTTGTACAAGAAGCTCCTGATATAACTGTTTCAGAACCATCTAATATGTCACTGTTTGTGTTGAATACTATTGTTTTTAAATCTCCAGTTGCTGGTGCAGATATAACAACTTTTTTAGCTCCTGCTTGTATATGAGCTTCTGCTTTATCTTTAGAAGTAAAGAATCCTGTACATTCTAATACTATATCTACTCCTAATTCAGCCCATGGTAGGTCAGCAGGATTTCTTTCTGCTGTTACTTTTATTTCTTTTCCGTTTACTATAAAAGCACCTTCTTTAACTTCTATTTCACCGTTAAATCTTCCTTGAGCTGTATCATATTTAAATAAATGAGCTAACATTTTAGCATCTGTTAAGTCGTTTATTGCAACAACTTCAAACTTATCTTGTTGCTCCATCATTTTTCTTAATGCTAATCTTCCTATTCTTCCAAATCCATTTATAGCTACTTTAACCATTTTCGCTACCTCCTATAAAGTAAATGTATGTTGTCTAGCTCTGTGCTAGTTTTCGACTTTTATAATAATGACAATATCTTATAAGCACTTTCTTCATCTGTTACAAGAACCATGTTTTTATGCATATTTGATATGGCTAATAAGGCTTCTACTTTTTCTGTTCCTGCAAAGATTGCAATAGTTTCTTTTACTTCTTTAACTGTCTCTAAATCAATTCCAACAGTATTTAATTTATAAACTATTTCTCCATCTTTGTTGAAATAATATCCAAATGCTTCTCCAACTGCATTTTTAGATAATATCTCGTTAACTTTATCTTCTGGAAGTTTTCTTCTCTTTGCCATGACATCTGCTCTACCTATGCTGAAAACTAAAATGTCTGTTCTTTTAATATACTCCAAAGTTGTCTTAATCTCTGGCACTTGGCTAAGAGTTTTCATTGCACTCTCGTCCAATTCATCTGGTATATGTAAAAGTTTGCAATTAGAGTGTAATTTCTTACTTACTGAAGCAACTATACTATTAGACTGCATCTCTACATCAGTTCCCATACTTCCTCTAGCTGGCACTATTGTAGAGTTTGGATATCTCTTATCAGTTTTAATAACATTTGAAAACTCTAACATAGTGCTTCCCCCTGTTATTGAAACTATATCTCCATCTTTTAAAATACCTAAGAAATACTCGCATCCATATCTAGTTACATCTTTTAATAAGCTTCCATTTTCATCACAGCTTCCAGGAACTAGTATTACCTTTTTTATTCCAAGCTTTTCTCTGACCCTATCTTGTAACTTAGACAATCCCATGATGTCACTCATGATGTCTTTAAGTTTATCTAATAAATCAGAACCTTCTTTAGTGATAGTCATTCCAGATACAGCAACATCTATAAGTCCTTGTTCTTTTAAAAACTCTGTTTCTGACCTAATTATTCTTTCACTAATTTCTAATACATTTGATAAAGTTCTTCTACCTATTGGTTCACTTAAAGATATTTGTCTTAAAATAGAGTATCTTCTTTCCATAAGTTCAATTGCCTGTGGAATTAGTTTCTTTTGAATTTCTAATAAGTTCTTCATAACATACTCCTTATTGCTTTCCTTTAGGGACTTTTTTTGTCCCTAGTGTTTATTTAAGTCCCACAAGATAATTTTATTTTATAGGATTTGCGTATAGATTTCAATAGTTTTTCAAAAACTTTTTTATTTTTTTGTTTTATAGCAATTTCTCCACCATTTTCAAAGTACAGTATTTTTTATTTTTTATATAATATTTTTTCCATATATTTTTTGGTTTTTATTCTAATATTTTTGACTCAATCTTGTATGTTCTACTCTGCTAGATTCTATATGTCTTTGTTTTTATACTTTATGTTTTTATTTTTATGCTCTTAAAATTAACAATAACAGTTTATTTATCTCTGTATTTTTTTGACTCTAGTTATCGTTCTAATTCCTGATTTTTCCTAATATTTAATTTTATTTCTAATACTTTTCTTTCCAATACTTAAATTCATTTGTATAATGCTCATTTGTATTTTAATTAGCATTTCCCCTAATTTTACTGATACTTCTTTCTCTTTTCACTAATATTCTTTTCTCTTACTTGAAGACAAAATTCCTAATTCTTCACGATACTTGGCAACTGTTCTTCTTGCAACATTGATTCCTTTTTCTTTTAATAGCTTAGATATATGGTCATCACTTAAAGGTTTCTTTTTATTTTCGTCTTTTATTGTTTCCTTTATAATTTTTTTTATGCTTGTACTAGATGCCATTTCATGATTTTCAGTTTCAATAGCACTACTGAAAAAGTACCTAAATTCATATACTCCAAAAGGTGTCAGCATATATTTCCCATTTACACCTCTACTTATAGTAGATTCATGAAAATCTAATTTTTCTGCTATGTCTTTCATTTTTAAGGGCTTTATATATTTTGTTCCTTTTCTCAAAAACTCATCTTGAGCTTTTACTATTTCTTCTGCAATTTTAAGTACTGTAGTCTTTCTACTTTCTATATTTTTCATAAGCCCTGTTGCCGAATTTAGTCTTTCTTTTATAAATTCTTTTGCACTTTCGTCAGACTGTGAATTTTTTAGTATGTCTTTATAATAACTGTTTATTTTTATTTGATAGGAGTCTTTTTCATTTAAATACACAATAAATTCATCATCAATTTTTTCAACTGTTACATCTGGTTGTATATATACACTTTTTTCTACTGAACAGGTTCTTCCTGGCTTAGGGTCTAATGTTTTAATTATATTTATTAGTTCAACGCATTTTTGTAGTGACATATTGTACTTCTTGCTTATCTCTTTATATTTATTATTTGCAATTAAATTTAAGTCTTTTGTAACGATTTCCTCTAAAATTTCATTATATATTCCTAAGCTTGCCATTTGAATCATCAGACATTCTGAAAGACTTCTTGCACCTACTCCACTAGGTTCCAACTGCTGAACACTAATCAAGCATTTTTCAAAAAGTTCTTCATCTATCTTTAAAGTATCAACAATTACTTTTTCCTCAGTTCTCAAATATCCGTCCTCATCTAAGCTATCAATTATATACTCACAGACTTCCATTTGTTTATCTGTTAGCTTATATAAGCTTATCTGAAACTTCAAATCCTCATATAAATTTGACGAATATTTAACTAAATTTTCTAGATTAACTTCATTGTCAGGGTTATAACTTATTTCTGTTCTATCTAAACGTCTTGATTTTTCCATATCTTTTATATATTCTTCCCAATTTATCTCCCCACTTTTCTCAACTTCGACTAATGGGTTATTCTCTGCTTCCCTTTTAATCTCTTCTTCTAACTCCAACTTACTCATATTTAATATTGATAATGATTGCTTAAGTTGTGTAGTCATGATTAGCTTCTGAGACTGAGTTAACTCTAGACTATTATTAAAATTCATTTTGCTCACCTCTCAATTTTATTAAACTTATTTTATAAAAGAAAAACCCTCCTGTATATGTATATTCTATCATTTAAAATATACCTTATGCAAAAGGGTTTTTTTTATTTACAATTTAATTGATTTTTTTTATTTAATATTTATTTTTTTGTTATTTTTTTTTACTATATGGCGTATTTTGAAGTGGTAGTTCAGTTCTAAACTCTTTATCAAATACATAATAGGCATTTTGCACTGCTGGTGCAGTGGGAACTGTACAAATCTCTCCTACTCCTTTTGCACCATATGCCAATAAATCTTTGTTTTTTTCAACTATTACGGCTTGTATTTCTGGTATATCTGTAGATTTAAATAAGCCTAATGTACCAAATTTAGCTGTAGGTACAGAGTTGACTACTGGGTAATCCTCTGTTAAGGCATATCCAAGACCCATAACAACTCCACCTTCTATTTGCCCCTCTAAACTGATTGGGTTTATAGCTCTTCCTACATCATGTGCTGCTACTACTTTTTCTAATTTTCCATTTTCATCTAGCATTACAACTTGTGTTGCATATCCATAAGCTACATGGCTTACTGGATTTTCTTTATCAGAACCCATTTTGTCTGTAACACTTGCATATTCTCCGTAAAATTCTTCTCCCTCTAAATCAGATAATGCTTTTCCAGTTGCTAAAGCTTCTTTTAATTTAATTGCTGCAACCTTAGTAGCCTCCCCTGTAAATACTGTCTGTCTTGAAGCTGTAGTATTACCAGAATCTGGTGTCAAGTGAGTATCTGGAACTTCATGCACTATGTTTTCAGGTAGTAAATTTGCAGTTTCACAAACTACTTGAGTCATAACCGTACCAAGACCTTGACCTATACAAGAGGCACTTGTTCTTATATGAACTTTACCATCTTTTATTACCAGTCTACATCTTCCCACATCAGGTATCCCAACTCCTACACCACTATTTTTCATTGCACAAGCTATACCTGCACGTGGGTGTTTTTCATACTCTTCTTTTACAGCTTCTAATGTTTCTGCCATTGCTGTTCCTTCATCTGCAAATTGACCATTTGGTAAAACTTGACCAGGTCTTATTGCATTTTTATATCTTATTTCCCAAGGTGATATTCCAGCCATTTCAGCAAGTAAATTTAGATTACATTCTGTAGCAAAACAACTTTGTGTAACTCCAAAACCTCTAAATGCTCCTCCAGGAGGATTATTAGTATATACTGCTGTTCCAGTTATATCAATATCCTGATAATTGTATGGTCCTGCTGCATGAGTACATAATCTTTGCAATACTGGTCCTCCAAGAGATGCATAAGCACCTGTATCAGATATTATAGTTGCTTTCATACCTGTTAGATATCCATTTTCATCACATGCTGTTGTAAATTCCATTTCTGTAGCATGTCTTTTTGGATGAACAATTATACTTTCTTTTCTAGTAAGCTGTACTTTTACAAATCTCTTTGTGTGGTATGCAAGTAAGGCTGCATGGTGTTGAACACTCATATCTTCTTTTCCACCAAATCCGCCTCCTACCATCTTATTTATCACTCTTACTTTTTCATGTGGTAATCCTAACATATCTGCACATTCATGTTGAGTAGCAAACACACCTTGGTCTGTTGAGTAAATTATTACTCCATCTTCTTCATAAGGACCTGCTACTGCACATTCAGGTTCTAAAAATGCATGTTCTGTTGCAGGTGTAGTGTATTTTTTAGTTACAACGTATTTTGAGTTCCTTATTTTTTCTTCAGCATTTCCTCTTACTAAATGTTCCTTAACAAGTACATTACCTGTTTCATGTATATTTGGAGCATCTTCTTTAAGAGCCTCTGCTGTAGTACTTAAAGGTGTCAATTCTTCATAATCTATCTTAACTAGTTTTTTCGCTTCTTCTAATGCTTCTCTAGTTTCTGCTGCTACTAAAACTATTCCATCTCCTAAGTATCTAGTTATTTCACCTTCTGGAATTAAAGTATCCCAATCTTTCTTTAAGTGACCTACTTTTATAGTTCCTGGAATATCTTTAGCTGTAAGAACTGCAACAACTCCTGGGTAAGCTTTTGCTTCTTCTATATCTATCTTTTTAACTAATGCTCTTGGATATTTAGCTCTAACTGCTGAACCATAAATCATACCTTCTAATCTTATATCATCTACATATTCAGAGTATCCAAGTGTTTTGCCTACTGCATCAACTCTATGAAGACTTTCACCAACTAGACCTTTGCAGTTTACTTTTGGCACATCTATATCTTCTCTAAATATCTTTGCTGCCAAACTCACAGCTTTAATTATTTTTACATAACCTGTACATCTACATATATTACCTTTTAAAGCTTTTTTTATGTCATCTTCAGTAGGATTATTATTAACGTCTATAAGCGCTTTTGAACTAATTACCATACCTGGGATGCAAAATCCACATTGAACAGCTCCTTGGCTGGCAAAAGAATATGCAAAAACATCTCTTTCTCTTTCTGATAATCCTTCTATAGTTGTTATATTTTTCCCAGCTAATTTATCAGTTTTAAATACACATGCTTTAGTTGCTTTACCATCTATTATGACCATACAAGTTCCGCAAGCACCTTCTGAACATCCATTTTTAACTGAAGTTATATTCATATCTTCTCTAAGGAAGTCTAAAAGTTTTTTGCCTTCTTTTGCAACAACTTTCTCTCCATTTAATATAAATTCTACCATTCTCTAGCCCCCTCTGTTAGACGCCTTTTTATATATCTCCCACTTGGAGTATTACAAATTAATTCTCCCTCTCTAACAACTTCTTTTCCTCTTAAATAAACATGTTCTATTTGACAATTTACTTCATAACCTTCATAAGGCGTATAATCTACATTTTGTAATTGTTTTTTTGCTTCTATTTTATATTTTTTATTTGGATTTAAAACTAATATATCTGCATCACTACCTATTTCTATAGTTCCTTTTTCAGGATACATTCCAAATAATTTGGCGGCATTAGTCGATGTTACTTCTACCATCTTGTTGATAGATATTTTATTTTTACAGACTCCATATGTGTATAAAAGACTCATCCTATGTTCCACCCCTGGCGAACCATTAGGAATTTTACTGAAATCGTTTATTCCAAGTTCCTTTTGCCCCCTATAATTAAAAGAACAGTGGTCTGTACCTATAGTATCTATTTGATTATTTAAAATAGCATTCCATAAAATTTCATTATTTTCTTTATCCCTTAAAGGTGGTGACATTACATATTTAGCACTTTCAAATCCTTCTAAATCATATAATTCATCACTTAATAGAAGGTATTGAGGACAAGTTTCAACTATCACATCTACTCCTCTTTGTTTAGCTTTTAGAACTTCTTCCAAAGATTCTTTACAACTTAGGTGAACAACGTACACCTTAGAGTTTGCCACTTCTGCTATCTTCATCAGTCTTGAAGTTGCTTCTGCTTCTAATATAGCTGGTCTAGTTAATTGATGATATTTTGGAGATAGATTATTTTCTGCTTTTGCTTTATCCACAAGTTCACATATTATATCCCCATTTTCACAATGGAATCCAATAATTCCTCCTACCTCTTCTGCTTTTCTCAAAGCTTCAAAGATGACACCATCATCAACTTGAAGGCTTCCTTTATATGCCATATACAATTTAAATGAAGATACTCCCTCTTTCACCATGTCTTCCATTTCATTACAAACTGAAGCATTCCAATCTGTTATAGCCATGTGAAAACCATAGTCTGAATAAGATTTATCTCTAGCTTTTTCATGCCATTCATCTAATCCTTCTTTTAAAGAACAACCTCTAGATTGTGTAGCAAAATCTAAGATAGTAGTAGTACCTCCAGCTATTGCAGCTTTTGTTCCTGTTTCAAAATTATCTGCTGTCTTAGTAGTTCCTGTATCTAAATCAAAGTGAGTGTGTGTATCTATACCTCCTGGTATAATATAAGAATCACTAACATCAACTACTTCATCATTTTCTTTTGATATATCAACACCTATATCAACTATTTTCTCATTTTCTATTCTTACATCTGCACAGTAAGTTTTTTCACTTGTTACTACTTTCCCACCTTTTAAAACAATTCCCATATAGACTCCACCTTACTTATAACGTATCAATTTATTTTATCTGAAGAAATTAACTTAAAGTAATTTGATTAGAGCACTTATACACAGTAAATTAATATTTAATTAAAATGATATTTAATTAAACTAATGTTTAGTTAAATCAACGTCATAAGATTATTAACTTCACGTTGTATTATTAATGTATAAACTTGCTTATCTAATATATTTTATTATCTTAATATATTTATTACTCTAAGTTAATTACTAAAATTCTATATAATTATTATTCATTAACAGCTTCTACTTGATTGTAGCAAATACTTAAAGCACCTTTTGGACATCTAGTTACACATAATCCACAACCAAAGCACTTATCCACATCTATATTTAATTTATCTGTCACTTCTAAAGCTTCATATACACAGCTTGTTACACATTGTTTACATTTGATACACTTATTATCATCTACAACTGGAGCCACTGCATGAGTTCTAAATCCTCTAGCTGCCATTTTCTTATGAGTTAATCCTTTGATTTCATTAACATCAGCATATCCATTTTCATCTAAGAAATCATTTAATTCTTTAGCAATTTTTCCATATATAGAAGGCCCTTTAAGGATTGCTTCTGTACATACTTGAACAGCACTTGCTCCTGCCATCATCATTTCAGCTACATCTTTTCCACAAGTTATTCCACCAACACCTATAATTGGTATATTTACAACTTGAGAAGCTTCATATATACATCTTATTGCTAATGGTCTTATAGGAGCTCCTGATAACCATCCATATCCTGCTTTACTTCCCATTATAGGGTATCCTGTGTTTACATCTATTGCCATACATGGTCCAAATGAGTTTATCATTACAAGTCCATCTGCTCCTGCTTCTTCAACAGCTTTTGCAATAGTTTGAATATCAGTATGAGGACTCATTTTCATAAATACTGGTACATCTAAAACAGCTTTTGCAGCTTTTAAAGCATTTACTATTGGAGCAACATCTGTGCCTACATAATGAGTTGATAATTCAACTGCATCTGCGTAAGGTTTTACTAAAGGTGCAACCTCAGCTATTTGTTCTGCTGAATATCCCATACTTACTATTACTGGAAGACCTGCTGCTTTTACTTTTTTGTATTCTTCTTCTATCCATTGTTCTTTTGGAAGCTCTGACCATAATTCTGTATTTAAGAAACCACTGTTAGTTTTTGCCATACATGGTCTTGGTACATCTGCTGGTAACACAGATATAGTTTTTGTACATATAGCTCCTGCTCCACCTTTTGCTGCCTCTTGACAGAGATCACCATCTTTTGCTCCAGGACCTGCCGCTGTCATAACTGGATTTAAGAATTCCATTCCATATAAATTAACTTTTAAATTAGCCATATTATTATCTCTCCCTTAATTAAATATATTTTTTAATATTTAGCTTAGATACTCTTTTGTCTATGTTGCTTTTCATTTATTTCTTCTTATTTTGCTTCTTCAGTCTTAGGAGTTTTTTCCTTTTTTGAACCTAATTCATTGAAGAAGATATTCAAAAGTACTGCTGATAAACTTCCTGTTGTTATTCCACTGTGGAATATCGTTTGCACCCAAGTTGGAAAATTATGATAGAAATCAGGATTTGTCAGTGGTATCATAGATAACCCAACACTAACTGCTACTATCACTCCATTTTTAGTTCCATCAAATTTTACTTTACTTAGAGTTTTTACTCCTCCAACCATTACCATTCCAAACATTGCAAATCCTACTCCACCAAGAACAGGCTTAGGTATTGCTCCTATTATTGCTGCAAACTTTGGTAAGAAACCAAGTACTAGCAATATTACCCCTGCATAAACTGCAATAAATCTTGATTTTATACCTGTAAGTCCAACAATTCCTGTATTTTGACCAAATGGAGTTATTGGAAATGAATTGAATATTCCAGATAAAGCTGTAGATATTCCATCTCCAAATAGACCTCTTTTAATATTTTTACCAGTTACCTCTTTGTCTACCATTTCGTGAATAGCTATCATATTACCAACTGATTCTGTCATAAGTACTAACATAATTAAGCATAATGATAATATTGCAGATGGTTCAAATCTAGGCATTCCAAATTTTAAAGGTACATTTAAGTTAAGCCAACCAACTCCACTTACTGCACTAAAATCAGCCATTCCAACTGCCATAGAAAGTAATGTACCAAGTACTATACCTACCAATATCGCTGTACTATTCCAAATTCCTTTTAAGAACTTAAATGAAAGTAAAGTTATCGCCAATACTGCTAAAGCTAATGCTAATGAGTTTGGTTCAACCGCTTCCAATTTGTTGTCAGTTATCCACTTTATCCCAACTGGGAATAGTGAAATACCTATTACCATAACAACTGTTCCAGTAACTACACTAGGGAAGAATCTTATTAGTTTTTCAAATACTGGAGCAAGTAATATACAAAATAGTCCAGCTACTATTACAGAGCCAAATACTGTCTGTATTGCAACTTGAGAATCACTATATGATGAGGCTATTGCTGTCATACCTGCCACAGCGGCAAAACTAGTTCCTTCAATTACTGGTATTTTAGCGCCTACAATATTTCCTATACCAACACTTTGTATGAGTGTTCCTATACCTGCCATAAACAAGCAAGCATTTATTAAAAAAACAATACTAGCATGATCTAGTCGTGCAGCACTTCCTATCATCATAGGAACTGCTACCGCTCCTGCACACATTGCTAAAACGTGCTGTAGTGAAAATACCCAGGATTTGGATACAGGTAACCTTTCATCTACTGGAGCTATTTTAGGGCTTTCATTTTGAGACATGTTGGGTCTCCCTTCTATATTTAGTTTAATATTCTATTCCATATATTTTTTATCTATATACTTCATTTAAATTCTACTTTTGTCTAAGTTTTATTTTTAACACTTATATTCTTGTCTCTTACTTGTATGTCATTATCAATTATTTAGATTCTATTCCATAGGTTCTGACTTAGTTCTCTACTCTTAGCTAGAATACTTTCTTCATCAATGTTTACCAATTTTCTGTCTTTCATAAGTACTTTTCCATTTATAATAGTTGTATCCACGCTTCTTCCACTCATTCCAAATATGATGTGTCCCCCTATTGTGTTTTCTGTCAATGGAGTATGTGGTGTATAATCAACTACTATGACATCCGCATAAGCACCTTTTTTAAGTATGCCTAGGTCATTTTTATAATAAGCCTTTGCTATTTTTTTATTGTTATCAAATAACATTGTTTGTGATTCTCCAAATCCAACTCTTGGGTCACTTAAGTGGTGTTTATGAATTATATTAGCAACCTTTAACGATTCAAACATATCACTAGTGTATCCGTCAGTTCCTAGACCTACTGTAACACCTCTTTTTAGTAATTCTATTGCAGGAGAACATCCAACTGCATTTCCCATATTAGATTCTGGATTATGAACTACAAATGTATTTGTTTTATTTAAAAGATTGATTTCATCTGTACTTATATATATACAATGAACTGCTATAGTCTTTTCTTTTAGAACACCAAAATCATTAAATCTTTCTAAAACTCTTTTTCCATATTTATCTACATTATATTGTAAGTCTGCTAATCCTTCAGCAACATGTACATGATAACCTGTATCAAGACCAGCCATTTCTGAGGCACACTTATTTAATGTATCATCAGACAATGTAAATGCAGCATGAAGACCAAACATTCCCTTTATCATGTCTGTATCATCTTTTTGAGCATATTTTATGAAATTTACATTTTCATTGATACCTTGTTGTATTGTATCTCCACCATCTCTATCAGATACCTCATAACAAAGGCATGTTCTTATTCCCAAATCTTTTGCAACATCTGATATTGTAAATAAACTACCTTCAATTGCATTTGGACTTGCATGATGGTCATAAACTGTTGTGACACCATTTTTTATACATTCTATATAAGTTGCATATGCACTGTATTTTGTATCTTCTAGTGTAAGTTGTTTATCAAGTCTCCACCATAAATTGTTTAATATTTCTAAAAAATTTTCAGATGGTTTTCCTGGAACTGCCATACCTCTAGCAAATGAACTGTATATATGCATATGTGAATTTATTAGACCAGGCATGATTATCTTCTTGCCTGCATCTATAAATTCATGTCCTGGATATTTCGCTTTCATTTCCTCAGTAGTACCTATATCTTCAATCAGATTGTCATTTATTACAACACATCCATCTTCCATATAGGGATTTAAAGAATCTTGGCTTATTAGCCTCCCATTCCCCACTAAAATCATAAATTTATTCCTCCTTAAAGCTAAGATTTAATTTTTAAGTACTTTTCCTGCTTTAATTTTATTGTATTTTCCTTCTTCAACAACACAATTTCCATTTATAATTACATAATCTATACCTGTCGGATATTGCATGGAATTGATAAAATCATCACATCCACTAACAGTATCCTTGTCAAATATAACTAAGTCTGCAAAATATCCTTCTTTTAGTTCACCTCTATCTTTTATACTAAAGCTTACTGCTGCTTTTTTAGTCATTTTATAAACAGCTTCTTCAACTGTTAGTACATTTAATTCTCTAACATATCTTCCTAGTATTTTAGGGAAAGAACCATATGCTCTTGGATGTGGCTTACCTGCTAAAAGACCATCTGTACATACATTTTGCTCGTCTCTTTTCATAAAACCTATTATATGTTCTTCCAATCCATAGAAATCTACCATTCCAACTGCATTTTCTTCTTCTTTTAATAAATCAAACGTTGCATCTAATGGGTCTTTACCTCTCATCTTTCCAATTTCTAGCAGGCTCTTACCAATTGTATCTTGATTTTTTTCTGTCTTTACACTTGTTACAAAAATTTGGTCTATTCCAGCAAATTCTATAAAGTTATCCCAACCTTCGATTCCATTTGCTATATCTTTTTTCATTTTTGCTCTTTCGTTTTCATCACTTAATCTTTCTATTAATTTATCAGTTCCTCCCGAATGTGCCCATGGAGGTAAAACTACTCCAAGCATTGTACTTCCAGCTGCATAAGGATATTGGTCAAATGATACTCTTATACCTTCTTTTTCTGCTTTTTCTAAAAGTTCTATAACTTGAGGTATATACTTCCAATTTGATTTACCACAAACCTTAAAGTGTGAGAAGTGAACTTTTACTCCTGATTGCTTTCCAATTTCTATAATTTCTTCCATTGATGTTAAAATTGTATCTGCTTCACTTCTTTGATGAACCACAAATACTCCATCGTATTTTGCTACTACTTTACACATCTCTATAATTTCTTCTGTCAATGAATACGCACAAGGTATATATATAAGTCCAGTTGATAATCCTATAGCTCCTGCCCTTAATTCTCTTTCTGTGATTTCACACATCTTTTGAATTTCCTCTTTAGTGGCAGGTCTATCTTCAAGCCCCATTGCTTCCATTCTTACATTTCCATGAGGTACTAAATAAGTTTCATTTAACCCTACCCCATTTTCATCCATCATTTTTAAATAGTTTTCTGTTGTTTCATATTTCCAATCAATTTCATCACTTTCACCATCTAGGCCTGCTAAATTTTTTCTCCAAGAAGATATATGCTCTTGAGGTAGAGGGGCCATAGATATTCCATCTTGGCCCAACACTTCTGTTGTAATTCCCTGTCTAATCTTTACCTCATTATATGGATTAACCAAAATCACTAGGTCTGAATGGCTATGAGTATCTATGAAACCTGGACATATAACTCTACCTTTTGCATCTATAACTTTGTCAGCTTCTTCGTTTAAATCCTGTGATATTTTTAATATTTTTTCGTTTTCTATTAAAATATCCCCTTCATATGCTGGTGTTTTATTTCCATCTACTATAAGCCCATGTTTTATTAAAGTTCTCACAAAACCATCTCCTAATTATTTTTTATAAACTGATTTTAATATTCCATAATATCCTTCTGCACCTTTGAATAATTGGTCTAACTCTATATGTTCATCTATTGTATGAGCAAGATTTTCTTTAGAAGGACCAAATCCTATAGTTCTTATCCCAGCCTCACCTGCATAATGGCTTCCATTTGTACAGAATGAATATTGAGTTATTTCTGAATCTATTCCAGCTTCTTTTAATCCTTTGTATGCTGCTTGAACAAATTCATCATCTTCATCATATAACCAACCTGGGAAGAATCTTTCACTTTCTATAGTATTTCCTGTATAACAGTCAGCTTTTTCAGATGCATAAGAAACTTTTGCATTTAATTCTGAGTCTTCTTTCATCATTTCATCTAATAATGCTTGTATTGGAGCTAGTACTCCTTCTCTTGTTTCTCCAACTAATAATCTTCTATCAAAAGTAGCTTTACAATAATCTGGCACCACTGATGCACCTGGATATGGAGAAGATTTTATATCTGTTAAAACTAATATTCCATCACCTAAAACTGGATGAGTTGGAGGTACTAATTGTTGTATTCTTTGAATTACATTAGCCATTTTATAAACTGCATTTATACCTTTTTCTGGGTTAGCAGAGTGAGCTGGTTTACCAAAAGTTTCTACAACTATTTCTCCTCTACCTCTTTGACCAATCTTTAAGTTTAGTTCTGAAGATTCTCCGATTACAACATAATCAGGTTTAACAGCTTTACTTATTTCTCTAGCTGAAACTCCTTCAAATATTTCTTCATGAACAACTCCTGCTACATATAATTCACCTTCGAAGTCTTTATTAGTATCTTCTGCAAAGTATGAAACAGCCGCCATCATAGCACTTACTTGACCCTTCATATCAGAAGTTCCTCTACCATATATTTTTCCGTCTACTATTCTTGCTTCAAAAGGAGGAACACTCCACTTACTTGCATCTGGAACTGGAACTGTATCTATATGCCCATCAAATAATATTTTTTTCCCTGGTTTGTTTCCTTTTATGCATCCTATTATATTTCCATATCTATCTCTTGACCAGCTGTCAAAACCTAGCATAGCAAAATTTTCTTCAATTGCCTTTACTACATTTTCTTCTTGACCTGAATAACTAGCATTTCTTATTAAATCTTGGCATACTTCAGTTAATTGTTTTTTTCTTATTTCATTTAACATTTTGATATTCCCCCATATAATTTTTAATTTATTGATGTTTCACTTTATTTATTGGTATTTTACTTATTTACTTATTAATATTTCACTTATTAAACTTTTATTTAGACTTTATTTATTTTTTATTTTAAATTTTTTATTTACTTTGGTATTCTCCATTCCAAACTATATCTTTATATTTGTCTGGGTCAGTGTCTCCTTCTGTACTTATTAATAATACTTTAGAGTTTTCATCTAATTTCAAAGCCTCTCTTAAATCTTTTAAATCTTCACTTTCAAGTATTGAAACTAATGCTCCAGTTGTAACTGCTCCAGATTCTCCAGAGATTACTTTTTCATCTCCTCTTAGAGGATTTCCTAAAACTCTCATACCTTTAGCAGAAACCCAGTCTGGTGCTGAAACGAATGCTGATGAATAATTTTTTAATACTTCAAATCCTATAGTATTTGGTTCTCCACAAGCAAGACCTGCCATTATAGTTGGCATATCTCCACCTACAAATCTTGGTTTTCCATCTCCTGCTTCTGCTGATTTATAGTAACAATCTGCCTCATCAGCTTCTACTACTACTGTTATTGGGCATTCATCATATATTGAAGCAACATATCCTTGAACTGCACCAGCAAGCGAACCAACTCCTGCTTGCACAAATACATGCGTTGGTCTATCTACTCCATATTCTTTTAATTGTTCTATAGCTTCTTTAGCCATAGTTCCATATCCTTGCATTATCCATGCTGGTATTTCTTCATATCCATCCCATGCTGTATCTTGAACCATTACTCCATGGTCATCAGCTTCTGCATAATCATTAGCTAATCTTACTGCATCATCATAATTTAAGTCTGTTATACTAGCATCTGCACCTTCTCCTTTGATTTTATTTAATCTAAATTCAGAAGAACCTTTTGGCATTAATACAACAGATTTTTGACCTAATTTATTAGCTGTCCAAGCAACTCCTCTACCATGATTTCCATCTGTAGCTGTAAAGAAAGTTATTTCTCCTAATTGGTCTTTTATTTCTTTTGAAGTTAATTTTTCATATCCTAACTCTGATATATCTTTATTTAATCTTTGAGCTAAGTATTTACCCATAGAGTAAGAACCACCCAAAACTTTAAATGCATTTAATCCAAATCTATAAGATTCATCTTTAACATATATTCCGCTAACTCCTAATAATTTTGCTAAGTTATCTAATTTAACTAAAGGAGTTTTTTCATATTGTGGAAAACTCTCATGAAATGCTTTAGCTTTTGCAATTTCTTCGTCCTTTAAAAATTCAATTCCTTTTTCTTTTTCCTCTGCTTTAGGTAAGTTATTTAATTTCCATTTTATTTCTCTCATTTATTTTATATTCCCCTTTCAAATTTTTCGATGTCATTATTAATTTTTTATCTTTGTGTCTTTATATAAAGCAATTACTGTGCCAATATTATTTATTCTAAAAATATTTTTTTTATGTTGGAATTACATACTTTTTTCAAATTTATTTAAATGTTGTAAAATCTGAGTGTGAAAAATAAGATTTATAAAAGAAAAAATTCTCATATTGGGAAATTTTTATCAATACGAGAATTATCATTTCGAGAAACCGTTTCTTTGTTTTTATTTTCCTTTATTATGCTTTTACTTTTCTATATGTCTGTTATTTTGTCTTGTATATTACTATTTTTACCTTCTATATTTATATTGTTATAACCTTCTATATTTTATGTTTTTATTTTAGCTTTCTATAATACTGTTATTTTTATGTTTTACATATTTGTACTTTATAAGCTCAAACTTTTATTTTCTATTATTTATACTGACTCAATATCTTACAAGCTTATAATTTTATTTTTATATAGTATTATTACTATATTAGTCTCTTCTAGTGACACTTCTATTATAGAGGCTTTATTTTTATTGACCTACAAATCACATTGCCATACATTTAAAACTATTTTCTATGTTTAATTTATTGTTGTTCCTCTTCTAGTTTTCTGTATAATGTAGCTAAACCTATCCCTAAATCTTTTGCTATTTTCTTTTTTGTCTTTGTATCTCTTCCATATTTATTTAACAACTTATGTATGTAAGTTAACTCCAATTCTTTAATTGAAAGTATTTTTTCTTGGTTTTCTACTATTCCCCCGACTATATCATCTTCAAACTTTGTTACCTCATTATTACTCTTAAAACTATTTCCTTCAATATTATAATAGTTCAAAATATCTAATGGAAGCATATCTTTATAGATTATTCCATCTTCTCCAACTAAATTCATCATATATTCAACTGCATTTTCTAATTCTCTTATATTTCCCGGCCAATTATAATTAACCAACATATTCATTACATTTTTTTCTATTTGATTCAATTTTATATCTAATTCTAAAGAATACTTGGAAACAAATTTCATCATTATAGTTTCAATATCATCTTTTCTTTCCCTAAGAGGTGGCAAATTTATAGGAATTACGTTTAACCTATAGTACAAATCATCTCTAAACTTACCTTCATTCACCAACTTAAGTAAGTTTTTATTCGTTGCAGCAATTACTCTTATATCTAAATCTATAAGTTTATTTGAGCCAATTCTTGCAAATTTTCTTTCCTGCAAAACTCTAAGTAACTTTGCTTGTAAAGGCATAGATAGGTCTCCCATTTCGTCAAGAAATATGACCCCTTCATTTGCAAGTTCAAACTTACCAACCTTACCTCCACTACTAGCCCCACTAAATGCACCTTTTATATAGCCAAATAACTCACTTTCAAGAAGGTTTTCTGGAATAGCAGCACAGTTTATAGCAATAAATGGCTTATTCCATCTACTTCCTTCAGCATGTATAGCTCTAGCAATTAGCTCTTTCCCTGTACCACTTTCACCAGTTATAAGAACTGTTGAATTTGACTTTGCTAATTTCTTAGTTCTCTCTTTAACTTTCACCATTGATTCTGAGTTCCCAATTATAGACTCTATATCACTATTTCCCCATCCACTATTGACTTTCCCATGTCCTTTATGGTTTATATATGTCTTATCAAATATAATTATCTTGTCATATTGATTTATATATGGATATACAGGAATTATTTTGGCATTTATATTATAAATTTTGTTATCAATATCAATTTCTAGTAATTCATGTCCATTTGAAGAAGATTCAACAGATACTATTTTTACTGTATTTTCTATTATATCTTTTCCAATATCTAATTTTTTCAAAGCAATATTGTTTATATAAGATATTTTGCTATTTATATCTAATATAACAACACCTTTTTCAACATTTTCAATTATTTCTATCATCATGTTCATTTTTCTACTGCTACTTTTTGACACTTCATGTTCTTCTATCTTCATAGAAATTAAATCGCATATATGATTGACAAACTTCAAATAATTATCTATTTTTGCACTTATTTCTACTTTTTTAGTTTTATCTGTACTAATAGCACCAATTACTCCTATAGTACGATTATTATATTTTATTGGAACTGCTATTATTACTTTATTTAGGCATTTCATGTAATGGGAACATTCTATACAAAGCTGATTATCACATATATCTAATACGACTAACTCCTGACCTGTCTGTATAACTTTATCATAAAGAAAACCTTCAGTAACAACGCTTTCATTTATTTTTGATTTATACAGACCTGTGCCACTAATTCTTATTAATCTATCATCAACTATTTCAATATCTACATCTAACACGCTAGCTACTGTTTCAGTGTATTTTATCATTTCCTGTTGAAATTCTTTTAATTTACTTACCATAGTTTCCCCCATTAGAATTTAATTTACTAAATTATCAGTTTAGCTATATTTTAACATATAGTTAATTTTTAAAATATATATAAAACATTACTTATTTATATATTTACATTGAAATACATAATAATAATTATAAAAAGATTGTTTTATATTAGGATTACTTTAATTATAATACACAAATAATAAAATAAAAAAAGCTTTCCTCCTATAACAAATATATTTTTGGCACAAAAATATATGTTATATAAGAAAAGCTCAATAGTTAAATATTTAGATAGATTTTTATATAGACTTTTTTAATATAAACTTTTTAATTGTAGACTTTTTTTATTAGTTTTTAATTTTCATTAGTTTTGTCATTGGTTTTATTATTATAATACTGCCATTGCTTCAATTTCTAAAACTGCATCTTTTGGTAATTGAGCAACTTGTACACATGATCTTGCTGGTGGATTTTCTTTAAAATATGTAGCGTACACTTCGTTAATATCATTAAAATCTTTTAAATCTTTTACGAAAACTGTAGTTTTAAATACTTTATCCATAGTTGTACCAGCTTGTTCTAGTATTGCTTTTACATTGTCTAAAGAAGCTTTTGTTGCTTCTTTTGGGTCAGATACTAACTCGCCTGTCTTCATGTCTATTGGAAGTTGACCTGATGTAGAAACTATATTTCCAACTTGTATTGCTTGAGAATATGGTCCAATTGCTCCTGGAGCTTTCTCTGTAGCTATTACTACTTTTGACATGATTTCACCTCCTATTATTAAGTTATATTTACAGGAAAATAAAATTTCCTAAACACCAATATTAATATGAACCTCTAGACAAGAAATCAAGTCCAAAGTTTCAAATAATCAATACTCAGATTATTATATTTATTTGTGTTCATGTTAATATTTATTAAAGCAATTAGCATGCCAATTTCTTTTTATTCATAAAACTTTATGGAACCACTTAAAACACCTAAATTGAAACCTTTCCATAAAAAATAATCCGAAAATAGTTTTTTTATAGTACTAATTTTTTTCTCATATCTGGAATTTTACCAACTTGAGAATTCTTGTTTTGAGAATTTGCGAATTTTATTTAAATAGTTCTAAAGCTTTAAGTTATTATGCTATCATGTATGAAAGAACTATGGTTGACAATCCTACTGCTACAAATAGCAACACTTTAATCCAGACCTTATTTACTTTTGTTATCATAGAACCTATTGAAAATATAATAGCCAAGTATAATAGTAACCAAAAAATTATCATTCCACTACTGCTGCTGAAAACTTACAAAACTATTTTTTAATGACCCCATTTATTTTATAAGATATACGTTTATTTTATAAAATATAAGTAAAGTATAAGATTATTTCAGCAACTTTCTCCCTTCTTATTTTTTAAATCTTTTATAGAATTGTACCATGTTTGAGTGAATTTTCATACTATTAAGTCTTTACCTCTACAAAACAATACCTCTCATTTCATGCCTAATAATGTAAGATTACAGCTATTTTATTGATTTTGATAACTTGATTGACTATACTATTATTAGTTTTTATTTGTATATAAAGCTACTATTTATATGCAAAATTTTTATTTATATAGGGGGTTTTTAATTATGAACAAAAGTCCATTAACAGCAGAAACAACAGAAGAAATGCTAAAAGTACTAAGTGGGAAAGATTATAATATTGCTTATGATTTTCATAAGCTTGGTCAATCACTCGATTGCAAGATTGAACCACGAACAGGAGCTCGCTCTTATCGTATATTATATTCAACTAAAAAACCAAAGCGTAGTCTATTTACTATTGAATGTAATGAGAAAAAATGGAGAGTTAAAGCAAACCTTTATAATCTAAATACATATAGAGATACTGTGGAGGAATGTTCTAAAACTATTAAAGATAGTATTACAAAAACTCGTACTTGTAAAAAATGTAATCCAAAATGTATTGGTGGTTCTTCATTTGAATTAGATGGCAAGTCCTATATAACTTGTGTAGGAAGTGGACATTATTTTGCTAATATGGAAGAAATAGATTGGAAAAATCTAAAAAAGTTAATTAGTAAAGAGAATGATATTATGCAGAAATCTGTTTAATATGCTACTAACTATTAAAACCAAAACAACTACTAAAACACATATAAATTTAGATATCAAATAAATGATAAAAATGTGCATAGATTTGTATGTATATCAAAATTCTGTGCATATTGAAAAACTGTGTATACCAAAAGGCTGTGGATAAATTTACTTTTCTGTAAATCTAATTATAGCCTTTATGTATTGCTTTTACTATATAGCCATTAAAGTTATTTTGTAATCTTAAATTCCCATCTTCATGTACTGCTTCTATTATATAATCATAAGCATCTACGTTACATTTCGATATCGACTTTATCATATAATAAGTTTTAGATACATAAGCTTAAGGAGTTATTTGAAAATGATATTACTCTATCAGCAACAGAAGAACATATATTAAAATATATTTGTAGTAAAGATAACTATCCTATGACATTAGAAAACTATATTAAAAATAATAAAAGTAGATACTTAAAGGCTGGAATAGAGGAAATCGAATTAGTTGACTAGTTAATGAAAGTGTTTAAGAACCTTGAAGAAATAGAGATTTTATCTAGAAAAAATGATGTATATAAAGTTAATGAAAAGTACTTAAAAATGCTTGATATAGACTAAAAATTTATTATAAAATATTTTACATAAAGAAATGAATCCCTATAACAGGATTCATTTCTTTATGCTATTTATAATGGATTTTCAGAAATGTATTTATAATAATACACAGTTTCTTTTCCTATAAGCTCAGAACCAAGTTTTTCCCAATAGTCTCCATAGGTATGTATTATCTGACAAATATCTGACTCTGTTGATTTAACAATCAAACCAGGATTGGATTTAAATATGTCATTTTTCTTATCAACATCTCCAAATTTCAACTTACCACTGTTTAATAGTAATAAGTTTCCGTTTTCGTGGTGCGACATTGTGCTAATCCCATTAGCAATTTCTGGGCTAGAGGAATCAATAAATATATAATCATTGAAGTTATTTTGTAATCTTAAATTTCCACCGCCATTTGCTGCTTTTATTATATAATCATGAGCATATATGTTACATTTCAATGTAGATTTTACCATATAGGTAGTTTTAAATACATAAACTTTATGTTTATATTCTAATCCATCATCCCAATTATCCTTATTATCACTAATCAAATTAACATGGCAATTCTTAAGACTATCTCCATAGAATAATGAATATGCATCTTCTTTCCTATTTTCCATATTTAAATAAGTATCATAATCTGTATTATAATAATACTGACCACATCTTCTTATAATCCCAGATATATAAGAATCTATCACCGTACCAAATGCAAAACCACAATGTCCGCATTGATCGATTGTAATATTATTGATTTTATAACTACCATATCCTTCAAGGTTTTTAACTCGACTACTTTCTAGACCAACTTCTTGTATTTTCTCAATCCTTACATTATTTATACTAGTACCAGTTCTAATTCTCATTCCATTTTTACATTTGGATATTCTACTATTGGAAATAATTACATCAGTACCTGTATCAACACCTAATCCACAAGATGAAACTGTAATGTCACTTGAAATTGAATAATATGGTATCTGAATTCCTATATCTGAAAAACCACTTATATAAAGATTTTCATAATGACCTAGACCTCTCTCGGTATTACCTATATCATCAGTCTTAATCGCTGACACACCCTCTAGTTTAGTTTCAATCTTATAATGATAATCTGGGTTACCCTTTGTTGGAGGTTCATCATTAACGAGTACATCACAGCTATCAGAATAAAAACTTATATTTTTAATACATTGTTTTCTTTTTGTCAATGTGATAATACTCATATTAGGAATTCCATGTGTTATAAATTGTGTAGCAGGTGTTGATGAATCAGAATCTCCATGTAAGGTTATTTCTTTATCAATCGTGATACCAGTTTTAAATAAGTATTTACCTTTTGGGAAATACAAAACACAAAACTCTGTTTCATTAATAATTTTCTGTATAAAAGGTCCTACATCATCCGAACCATCGTTTTTAATCTTAGGCTCTCTTTCTAACACATTAATCCATTTTTTATTTTTAATTTCTTCCATAATATTATCTATTCCTTTCTTATTTAATACTAGAATATTATTTACTTATTTCTCTATCATTTTATGATATCGTACCGTCGTTCCAAGCTCTACTTTTTCGCCAACTTTCTCCCATTTTCCACCATAATAGGTAGCAACTGTATCACTTGTATTATTTCCTGTTGTCAGGATGTCATTTATCTGTGGGCTATACATCTTCATATTATCATTTATATACATATCGCCTTTTTTTATCTTGATTTTATCACCATAATCTTCTTCAGATATGCCAATACCATTGACACTACTAAGTTCCCCATCATGGAATATAACTGTTTGTCCTTTGTTATTGTATATCAAATTTCCTTTTTCTGATTCAAGAACCATATCAGTAGCATCTATAGTGCATCTTAATAATACATTTTTGGTTTCAAATGCTTTTATAAGATATATCTTATGTTCCTTAAACTTGGTATTACCATTTTCATCTTTAACATCCCCACCATCTTCCCAATAGTCTGTGTTATTATTTGTTATTGTTATATTACTTGATTCTATTGAATTTCCATATAACAAAGAATATGCTTCTTCAATTCTATCTTTATCATTTAACTTTAAATAATCCTCATAGCTAAAATTAAAATAATATTGTCCACATCTTGAGATATTTCCTGATATTTGGGTATTAGATATTGAATTAAACTTGAATCCACAATAGCCACATTGGTCAATTGTAATATTTGTTATAAAGTTTGAGCCCTTACCAATACTGTCAATAGCAACTTTACCAACTTCTTCTACTCTCATACCATTTATAAATGTTCCAGTAGAAATTTTCATTCCATAAGTACATCCCCAAGTCTTTCCATTAGTAATTATTGAATTTTCTCCTGCACTAATCCCACGATTACATGTAAAAATAGTAATATCATTTGCTGTAGAATTATTAGGCATTTCAAGTGCAATTTCAGCAAAACCACCAAAGTCTAGATTCTCATAATGACCAGATCCTTCTGATACATTATCACACACAATTGCTGATATATATTTTCCTTCATATGTTAAAATTATTTTATGATGAAGTCCTGGTTCTCCATTTGCAGGAGGGTTATGAGTATTATCAACTTTATCGCTAGGTCTATAGCAGCTATCTGATTGGAAAGAAATACTTTTAATACAATGTTTTACACCCTTTACTGTTATCACTGCGAAACTTTCTATTTTACCCTCTTCTATCTTTTTTTTATCAAAGTTACAAGAGAATTGTGTTGCCCCTGAATTAAAAGCTGGATTACCTGCATTATTTGACCTAAAATAGGTATCTCCACATAGTGTTAATCGTTTGTTAATCTCTATACCGCTTGTAAATAAGTACTTCCCACTTGGAAAATATATAATAGAATCTTCTGGTGCAGCCTTTATGATTTCTTGTACTCTAGAACTTACATCTTCTTTTTCATTATTACAAACTCCATAATCTAAAACATTAATCCATCCATCTGTTTCTTTAATTATTATAGGTTCTCCCATAATTCACTACCTCCTCATTTTGAAACTAATCTTCTATTTTTTTATAATAGTACATAGGCTGTCCATTAACTGTTTTTACACCAATTTGTTCCCATGTTCCACTATGCAACTTACTTATTTCTTCTTCTGAATCTAATATTGAAGATATAACAGTGTTCTTTCTTAATCTAGGTACTATTAAATCCTGTGCATTATTTCTTATACTAAGTGTATTGTCAATTATTCTAATAAAATCACCTTGATCTTTATGAGTATAAGCAATTTGAACTCCACCTACAGAACAAATCTCACCATCATAGAACTTATAAGTATTCCTACCATTTTCTAATAATAAGTTTCCTTTTGCACATTGTATAAAATTATCAGCCTCAGCATCACATTCTAGAGTTACATTTTTAGTATCATTTGCTTTAATTACATGTATTTTACGCTCTAAACCATTTTCTAGAGTATCAACATTATTATTTACCAATACAATATTGCAGTTATCTAAAGTGTCTCCATAGAATATAGAATAAGCCTCTTCTTTTTTGTCTGGAAGATTCTTATAAGTATCATAGTCAACATTTTTATAATATTGGCTACAGTTAGTAAATCTTGCAGTTATCTGGCTATGAGACATTTTTTCAAACATAAATCCGCAGTATCCACATTTATCAACTGCAAGATTCATAATAAGATTGAAACCAAGCCCTTTATTATCAATACCTACTTCTTGAATGTCTTCTATTCTTATGTTGTTTAAGCTGACACCAGTTGTAATTTCCATTCCTTTTTTACATCCATAAATCTTACTACTAGAAAGCATTGATTTTTCTCCAAGTTTTATACCAAGACCACATGAAGTAACAGTAATATCATTTGCAGTAGCATAAAGTGGAATTTCTATTCCTGTTCCTGAAAATCCAGAAATATATAGATGTTCAAAATGTGATAGACCTTGTACTCCTTCTCCTTCTGTTATAGCAGATACATCTTCAGGTAATTTATTTTTTTCGCGATTATCATAGTAAAAGTTAATATTCTTTACAGTTTGATTTTTCTCTGCTAATGTAATGATACTCATATTAGAAACGCCTCTAGTTATAAAATTTGTTGCTCCTATGAATGTTTTTTTATCTTCTTCACTTTCACTTAATTCTGGAACATCTCCCCCATAATAAGAATTTCCTTGAAGTGTTATTTGTTGGCTAATTTTGATACCTTTTTCAAATAAATAGTCACCATTTGGAAAATATATAACGGAATCCTTTAATGATTCATCAGAAACAATTTCTTGTATCATATCACTTACATCTTTTTTTCCAGTAATGTCTATTTCACTGTTTAGTTCCAGCACATTAACCCAGTCTGGAGTTTTAGTTTCAATTGCCATGATTAATTCCTCCTTTTAAAATTTAAATTGTTTGTATTTACAGGAATAAGTGCATTTTAACTATAATCATATACTTCCTGTAACTCCTATACTATCATTAAAATTCATCTTATCAGTAGTTGATTTGTTTATAAAACGTTTATATTTTATATATAATTTATTTATATTTATTTTATAATTTATTCACTTTATAAAATTAGTATTTATATTTATGATATGATAATAAAATATGAAGACTGATGCTATGGATGAAAAAACTAATTATCTAGTTTACCAATTATATACAACAAAAAGCTGTAGGTAAATTTGTTTTACACAAATCTACTTACAGCCTCTAAATGGTAGAATACATTTTAGTCTACTATTTATTTTATCAAGATTATTTTGTCTAGATTATTCTGAACTCACTCTATCAATAAAATTTAGTAAATCTGATACTCTTAAAAATCTCTCTTCACTACACTGACTTGCCCATTTCATAGGCATGATTCATTGCTACACTTTCTTTGATGTCACCTACATGCCAAGCTCCTATGCCATACACTATACCTTTTTCCTTAGCACCATTTAGACATGACGTAAATCCTCTGAATCCTTCTAATGTTCTTTCCATAGCCTGCTCACTATTGTCGGCTGCAGCAACGATGAAATAAAACTCTTTTCCAGAAATTTCAGTGTATCTCGAACAAGTTCTATCAATCATAGTTTTCATCTGTGCATTCATAGTATAAAAATAAACTGGAGTTGCCAAAACAATCACATCTGCTTTAATCATTTTTTCAAGAATTTCTTCCATGTCATCTTTTTGTGAACAGTTTCCACCTTTCTCGTAACAGACTCCACATCCTATACAATATTTAACATCCTTATCTTTTAAAAATATTTTCTCTACTTGGTTTTTAGATTCTAATGCCCCTTGCATAAATTGGTCACATAATAAATCAGAATTACCACCTTTTCTAGGGCTTGCAGACAATACAAGTACACTTTTATTCATAAGACAATACCTCCGTTCTTTGACTCTCACTATTATTTTTTAATGTTTTTTCTTTTTCAATAACTTTATCCTCGTATCCATCAATTTTACTATTTAATCGTTCTAAAGTTTTCTGCATATCTTCAATTCTTCTAGAAAGCTGATTTCGTTGTTCTATTAAAAGTTCTTTTCTCGCTTTGATAGTTTTGTTCCCTTGTTGAAACATAGTTACATATTCAATCAATGTCTCAATGGAAAGTCCTGCACTTCTCATACATTTGATGAAATTAACCCACTCACAATCTTTTTCTGTAAAAGACCTAATTCCACTTTTATTTCTATTTACAGGTGGTATTAAACCAATTCGTTCATAATATCGTAAAGTATCTGCTGAAAGTTCGTATTTTCTACTTACTTCTGAAATTGTCATACAAATCCTCCTCCTTTCTTGATACTGTATAATTTAAAATCGGATTAAATAGTTTAACTGATATTTCATTAACTTCGACTTTTCTATATAACATTAATTATTTTACTGATATTTCATTAACTTCAACTTTTCTATATAACATTAATTATTTCACTTATACTTAATTAACTTCAAGTTCTTTATATATCATTAATTATTTTATAGTAGCAATTATTTTTCAAATATTTCTGCTACATTCTTTAGAGATTCTACAATTTTAATATGTTGTGGACAATTTTTTTCACACTGTTTACATCCAATACAATCTGATGCTTTTCCATAAGTTTTAATGTAGTTATTATAATAAACCATTTGTGTTGAAAATCCAGTATTAAGAGCTTGCTTTTCTGCATTGTATAAAGCAAAATAGTTTGGAATAGCGATATTTTTTGGACATCCTTCTACACAATACTGGCAAGCAGTACATGGAACTGCGATTGCTTCATTTATAATTTCCACTGCTTCATTTATAACATCATATTCTTCCTGTACAAATGGTTCAAAATTTTGCATATACCCTGTGTTGTCTAATAGTTGTTCCATATTTGACATTCCACTTAAAACCATCATGACATTATCTTTACTTGCTGCAAAACGAATTGCCCATGATGGCACTGACATATCTGGATTATAATCGTTAAATAATTTTTCGGCTCTTTCTGGTATTTTTGCTAGTGTACCACCTTTTACTGGTTCCATAACTATAACAGGTTTATTGTGTTTCTTTGCTACTTCATAACACTTTCTAGATTGTATGCTTTCATTATCCCAATCTAAATAATTAATTTGTAACTGCACAAAATCTACTTCTGGATGCTCATTCAATACTTTGTCTAATAGTTCTGCACTATCATGAAAAGAAAAACCAATATTTTTTATTTTTCCTTCTTTTTTCTTTTCTTCAATAAACTTGAAACTGTCAAATTTTTTAGCTATTTCATAATGTGATACACCAATGTTATGTAAAAGATAATAATCAAAATAATCTACACCACATTTTTCTAACTGTTCATTAAAAATAGGCTCCTGCTCTTCTTTTGTTTTTAAAGCCATTAGTGGTAGTTTTGTAGCTACGGTAAAACTTTCTCTTTTATGTCTCTTTACTAGAGATTCTCTAAGTGCTATTTCACTTTTACCCATATGGTATACATATGCTGTATCAAAATATGTGAATCCTCTCTCTAAAAAAGTATCAACCATATTATTTAAGTAGTCCATATCAATACTTGTAGCATCATTTTCGTCTTTTATTGGTAAACGCATTAACCCAAACCCTAATTTTTTTTGTTCCATTGTCTTGCTTCCCCCTTTATGTATTCTCTACTTTAATTTATGTTTTTAAATATTTATAAATTTTCTATAATTATACTTTACTACTTAGAGTTAACTTCAAGTCAATAGTTTTTTTATTTTTTAATTAAATACTATAAAAATTTATCAAGAAATTCCACCTAAAGTAGAATATTTCCTAACAGATTTAGGAATAAGCTTTGTCCCTGTTTTAGAACACATGAAATAATGGGGAAAAACCTATTTATCAAATGATAAAAATAATCCATCCTGATTTACATATATTCAATGTCAAAAACATTTTCCCAAAGATTTATGATACAATGTTAAATAATAAAATAAAAGCTTTATATTGAATAATCTTATCTGTTGATTTTAAGATTATATTTTACTAGTTCATACTAAATAATAAAATATAAGGATTGTGAGGTAAAAAATATGAATAAGAAAAACTTAGCTATATTAGTGGCAGGTATGATGTTTTTTTCTAGCTCTTCAGTAATCTTTGCAAACAACGTAACAAAGCAAGAAAGATTAATAGGTAAAACAAGATATGAAACGGCTGTAGAAGTGAGTAAATTAGGATGGGTTCAATCAAAGGTAGCAATTATAGTCAATGGTAACTCTATTCAAAGTGCACTTTGTGCAAATCCTTTTGCTAAATTAAAAAATGCTCCTATACTATTAGTAAATGATAATAGTATAGAAAGTTCAACTAAAACTGAACTTAAAAGACTTGGCGTAGATAATGTATATATAGTGGACAGTGGAAATAGTATATCTAATAAAGTAGAAAATAAAATAAAATCACTCAACATAAAGGTAAATAAAATAGTAGGAAATAATATCTATGAAATGTCTACAAATTTACTTAAAGAAATAGATAAAATAAAAAAAGTGGAAAATGTAGCAGTTGTAAATGGATTAAAGGGGTTATCTGATGCAGTTAGCATAGCTTCTCCATCAGCAATACATAATATGCCTATAATACTAGTATCAGAGGAAAACAGAAATAATAGCAGTATAAATTTCTTAAACAATAGGTCTATAAAAAAATCTTATATAGTTGGTGGAAATAAGATTTTATCAGACAATACAGTAAAAAAATATCCGAATAAAGAAAGAATCAGTGGTTCAGATAGAAACAATACCAATGCCAAAATTATTGAACAATTTTACAAAACCAAAAGTATAAAAAATGTGTTTGTTACTAAAGATGGTATGAACAAGGAAAATGCACTAGTAGACGCATTATCAATAGGAGTATTGGCAGCCAAAGAAAATTCTCCTGTAATAATATCTAATGGCACTCTTGTAAACAGCCAAAAAGATTTTATTAACAATAAAGACATAAAAGAAGTAACACAAGTTGGCGGAGGTGATAACCAAAAAGCATTTGAGGATATCTTAAAGCTAAAAAATGTCGATATAAGAAATAAAACTAAAAAAATATCTTTAATTGAAGCTAAGGAAATATTAAAACAAGCTGTTCCAGAAAGTAATGTTTTAGTTTGTTACTACGACCAAGATGATAATAAATACGACAGTAAGGTTATAAAGGATAATATTGTATATGAAGTAGAAATAGACGCCTACTCTGGTAAAATAATAGAAATTGAAAAAGATGATGATATAAATAATAATTTAGGTGTCAAAAATATATCTTTAGATAAAGCTAAATCTATAATACTAGATGCCATTCCTAATGGTAATTTAATATACTGTAAATATGATGCTGGCGATAATGAATATGAAGCTAAAGTTGTAAAAGATAATAAAACATATGAAATAGAGATAAATGCATTTGATGGAAGAATTATAGATATTGATATGGACGATGATTATGATGATAATGATTATGATGACTCTGATAATAATCACAATAATAGTGATTCTAATTCTAATAACAATAACTCTATAATTAGCATTGAAAAAGCTAAGTCAATAATGCTAAACAAAGTACCTGGTGGTAAAATAGTAAAATTTGAATATGATAAAGATGATAAAGAATATGAAGGCGAAATAATAAAGGGAAATAATGAATATGATATAACAATCAGTGCAATCACTGGAAAAATATTAGAATATGAAGTTGATACAATATAGTGTATGACTCTAATGATACAGTTTATAAAAATTTTCTTATTTGATATTGCTGTAATTTAAATTTGATATTACTGGAATTTTAAAAATTCCAGTAATATTTTTTATTATTAATAACACTAATAACCCTATTTTCTATACATATAATATATCTGAACATAAACTATATATGAATTTTAGATTTTTCATAATATCTATTCTAGTATATCTCTTCTAAACTTATATTTCTTATCCACTATAATCACTTTTCATTTAAGTAAGTCTTGAATTCATGACCAAACAGAGTCTCTGGTTTTATATCCACTAGTGTAGGAGTCTCCTTCCAGCTCTTCACTCTTGATTCTATAACTTTATAAAAATCTTCTAAGCTATGGCCTTCTTTTCTTCTTTCAGCTATAAGTTTATTATCTGTTTCTGAATCAAACCTAAAACTTTCCCCTGACTCTTTATTTAACTTTTTTATAATATTTTCATAAATACTTTCTATATAACAGTATTCCTCTTCCACATCAGTATTTTTCTTGGAGTTCTTTTTTAATAACTCTTTTTTTAAATTTTTTTTTAATAATTCTTTTTTCTTTGTTACATCTTCTGTTTCATCTACAGTATGAAGTTCTGGGTCATAACCCCATTGTCTATACTCTTTATCTACATAGCTATACATATTGGTATCACTGGTCTTATCTTTGTCATACTTATATTCATGTTTTGATACCTTTTGGATACTATTATTTGTTTCATTAATATTTTCTAATATATCTTCAAAAAAACTTCTACGTTTCTTTATTACACCTGTATCATTACTTTCAGAGCATATATAACTATATACAGAGCAACAATTTCCCTTCACTCCTCGACTTATTAGTCTCAATATTCCTAAATCTATAAATTCATTTACAAGCCTACTTATTGTAGATATTGATAAATCAAGGTCAGATGCAGCCTTTCTTACAGTCATCATAAACTGTCCCCTTGGTAAAGTTCCCCTTAATCTTTGTATGTTTTCTTTTCTCATTATATAGTGATTAAACCTTATTTTGTTTACATCACTTCGCTCGTTAAAATATAACACTGCTGAATTTAATTGATAAAAACCATTGTTCATATTCTTATTCCCCCAATTAAAATAAATAGTTGTTTGTAAGTATTTTTGTATTTCTTAATAATTTATTAGATGATTATATTTTATTAAAAATCATTCTTCTATATTTTTCATTTTAAAGTTTTAAAGGCTCTATGTTAATAGATGAGATTTAACTTTTTTATTTAAACAATAAATTTAATAATTTTTTTAATATAAATATTTTATTATTTAGTAAACATTTTCTTGAAATTGATATATTGTTCTTAGTATCAAAGTTTACACCCCTACTAGATATTAAGTTTTTGTCTATGTTATAGTCTCTAACTTTATATAAATGTATAATCAAATATACAATCTAAAAATATATCACTATGTTATACTAAGTGTTACAAAGTAAGATAGAAATTCTCTTATAATATAAATTGTTGTTATATATAAGAAAAACTCCTAATAAAAAATCTATTTAACATTTTTTTACTTTAAATTTCACATACTCAACGCTTTATTTACTATAAATAAGGGTATTTAAAATATGTATTTTTACAATAAGGAGGTATACTTATGACCGATTCCCAAATTAAAAAAGAATACTTACGTCGTATTTGCAAAGTACAAGACTACATAGAAGAGCATTTGTATGATTCTCTTTCTCTTGAAGAGCTTTCTAATATAGCAGGTTTTTCAAAGTTTCATTTTCATAGAATTTTCAAAGCGATAGAAAAAGAAACATTGTCACAGTATGTAAATAGGTTAAAACTAGAAGGAGCCACTTCTTTTCTTATTCATCGTACTGATATGACAGTTACTGATATTGCACATTATTTCGGTTTTACTGATTCCGCAGTTTTTTCGCGAGCCTTCAAAAATTATTATAAGATAAGCCCTATAAAATATAGAAACAATTATAGCAAGAATTGCAAAGAACCATATAAAATTTCTCAGTATAATAGACACATATCAAAACTTAAATCTAAAAATAAGAGAGAGGTTAAGGGAGAAATTGAAATCTTAGAACTTGATAATGTAAATACAGCTTATATTAGATACACTGGGTCATATGGAAATTTGGCCAGTCACTTTCCAAAGATTGTAGAAAAACTCTTTGATTATGCAAATGAGCAGAATCTAATTGAACTTGAAAAGACAAAGATATTAGCTATTTATCATGATAATCCTCAATTTACACAAGAACATCATTTGAGGACTAGTATTTGTATGACAATTCCAGATAATATTGTTGTCAAAGAAAATAGCGACCTTGGCAATATTACAATACCTTCTGGGAAATATCTGGTGGGACATTTTAGTATTTTTCAAGATGAATATAGTGATGCTTGGGATTTTATGTATAATGAATGGCTATCAAATGATGAGCATAAACTACGTAATTCTTTTCCTTTTGAAGTATATCTTAATGACCCAAATAGTCACCCACAAAATAAACATATAGTTGATATATATTTACCTATAGAGCCTTTTTAATACTATGATTTCGCTTAACCTCTTCTTATATTAATGATTAAAACATACCAATTTTATAGTTTGATAAAATTAATAAAATGAGGTGAATTAATGAAAGAAATAAAAATCAAAGGTGCAAAAATACATAACCTAAAAAATATAAATATCTCTATCCCCAAAAATAAGCTTGTAGTTGCAACAGGTGTTAGTGGTTCAGGTAAATCCAGTCTTATGTTCGATATTGTATTTGAGGAGGGGCGTAAACAGTACTTACAGTCCTTAGGCATACTTTCAGGCATTGATAATGAGAATAAATTTGACAATATTCAAGGATTAGCTCCTACTATAGCTGTTAAACAAAATATCATCCGTCAGAGTAATCCTCGTTCAACAGTAGGTACTAGAACCAATATTATTAGTATGCTTACACTATTATATTCAGGAGAAGGACAAGTAATATGTTCTGCGTGTAACACTCCTGTAGACAACAATCTTATTTGTAATAATTGTGGTAATAAAGAAGAACGCTTAAGACCAAGTTATTTCTCATATACCTCTTCAGATGGAATGTGTATGAAATGTTCTGGACGTGGAGCATACTTTGAGATTAATATTGAAAAACTTATCTTGGATAAGCGCACTACCCTAAAAAAAGTTTTGGATAGAGCCCAAATCACACCAGGATATTTGAGAGTGTTATCTAAGAAGTTCAAAGATTACTTAGATATACCATTCTTACAATTGCCTGAGGAAGTACAAAACGAGGTACTATATGGTCACTATGAAAATGGAAAACAAAGTTCTTCTTTAGCAAAAGTACTTCATGGTCGTCACCAAAGAGGTGAAGACTTAAATGGTATTTATAGAATGACTACTTGTTCTGAGTGCCATGGTTTTAAAATTGGTGAAGAAGCACGCCAAGTTTTATTAAATGGAAAGCATATTGGTGAACTTGGAAAGATGAGCATTTTAGAAGTTCATGAATTCCTAAAGTCATTATTGAATCAAGACAAACTAACTATTCTAGGTAAAAATTTAATAGCTGATATTTTAATTAAGACAAATAATCTAATAAGGGCACGACTAGGTCATCTGTCCTTGTACAGAGAGATGTCAACTTTAAGTGGCGGAGAAATACAAAGGCTATTTTTAAATTCTCACCTTGATTCAGAGATGGACTCATTAATTTACGTACTTGACGAACCAACTGCGGGATTACATGAATCCGAAAAAATCGACATTCTAAAATCCATTAAAGATTTAAAAGATTTAGGTAACACTGTCATTGTAGTTGAACACGACAAAAATACAATTAGTATGGCAGAACATATTATTGATATAGGGCCAAAAGCTGGTATTGAAGGTGGACAATTAATATATCAAGGAGATTTAGAAGGTCTACTTAAGTCAAATGAATCAATTACTGGACAATATATCTCAGGAAAATACTCCATGCCTACTAGAACATCATCTAAAAATATTACGGACATTGAAAAAATGCATTGTATAGTTGTTCAAAATGCAAGTACAAATAATCTTAAAAACGTTACTGCATCATTACCTTTAGGTGCTATGGTTGGAATAGCTGGAAAATCTGGTAGTGGAAAAAGTTCCCTTATATCAGATACATTACTCCCTCTTCTTAGAAGTTACTTCAACAATCAAGCAAGTAATAATAAAACCACTATTAAAGAAAATGAAGTAAGTAATGAGGATGATTATACAATTGTAGAAACTATTGCTGATAAATTAAGTGGTACACAATATATCTCTGGATATTCAGAAATATCTCAAACTCCTATTGGTAGAAATATGAACTCAACTCCTGCCTCTTATATTGGGATATGGGATAAGATACGTGTTTTATTTGCAGGTCAACCAGAATCAATAAAACAAAATTTCACTGCTGGGCATTTTTCATTCAATTCAAAAGGTGCTTGTCCTAAGTGTAGTGGTAGTGGATATGAAAAAATCTGGTTGGGAAATAATTTAAGTATGGACAGTATATGCAGTGAGTGTCATGGAAAAAGATTTAATGATGAATCCCTATCCATTAAATATAAGAATAAAAATATCTATGATGTCTTAAATATGAGTGTATCTGAAGCTGTTGTTTTTTTTGAAGATACTCCAAATATTGTTTCACACTTAAAAGTACTAGAACAAATTGGTATGGGTTATATAAAGCTAGGTCAACCTACCCCTACTTTAAGTGGTGGAGAATCTCAAAGAATCAAGCTTGCAAAAGAGATTGGTAAAAAACGAAAAGGCAATATACTCTATGTGTTGGATGAACCCACTACTGGTCTAAGTCTGTATGATACTGCTAAACTAATTCAATTGTTGGATGAATTAATCGAAAATGGAAATTCTGTAATTGTTGTTGAACATGATATAGAAGTTCTAAATACTTGTGACTGGATTATTGAACTTGGTCCAGAAGGAGGAGACAAAGGCGGATATATCATTGCAGAGGGTTCTCCTCAACAACTAAAAGAAAACTCAAAGTCTATAACAGGGAGGTATTTATAATGGATAAAGGCTACTGCTTAGATTTGAAATTTGAAAATATAGACCCTTCAAGTGTTGGAATGGATTCAAAAAAACTTTCACAGCTTGAACCTTTAATAATCTCACAATATAGCAATATAAACGCAATAATCATAGCAAGAAGAGGAAGTATCGTCTTTGAAAAATATTATAATGGTTATAATGCTGACGATACTTTTCATGTTGCATCTGTCACAAAAAGTATCATATCAGCCCTAATTGGTATCGCAATAGACAAGGGTTATATAAAGGATGTTGAGCAAAAAGTTGTTGATTTTTTTCCTGAATATAATTGTAGCCCTGCTGATATATACAAAAAAGCAGTAACTATACGCCACTTGCTTACGATGACTGCACCATACCCTTTTAAAAATACAACTGAATCATTAGAGAGACTTTCTAAACAACGAGATTGGGTAAAATATGCCCTAAATCAACTTGGTCAAAACAAAAACATTGGAACTTTCAAATATTCTTCAGCTGGAGTTCACCTACTTTCAGCTATTATTACAAATACTACAGGAAAGTGTGCTCGTGAGTTTGCTAATGAACATCTATTCAAACCTATTGGTATGAGAGAAATACCCGATTATGATATAGAAAATTTTGATTTTGAAGATTTATTTGGAAAAAATCTTAAAGGTTGGGCAAAAGACAGACAAGGTAATACTGCTGGTGGCTGGGGACTTACATTGAGTGCCAGAGATATGTTACGATTTGGTTCTCTGTATTTAAATGATGGTATTTGGAATAATAAACGTATTATATCTAAATCATGGATTGAAGAATCAACCAAAATGAATTCCAATGAGTATGGTTATCTATGGTGGCTATGTGAAGAAGATGGAGTTCTTTGGTATTCAGCAATGGGAGCTGGAGGAAATGCCATCTGTTGTATACCAAAGTACGATTTGGTTATAGCAATACCATCTAAGATAGTTTTTAAACCTCGTGATAGATGGCAGCTTATTAAAAAACATATACTTACTTCTATAATAGAATAGTTGTATATGGAATTATTATAACAACCCTCCACTATAACACCAGACTTTCGTTTAGTGATATTATTGTTGATGCTATATACACACAAGAGGAGTTGAATATAAATGAATACCTACACAACATCAGAAATAGCAGATTTAATTGGTATACATCCTAATACAGTACGTTTATATGAAGAACTTGAACTAATACCTAAACCTAAGCGTAATCCTAATGGCTATCGTATTTTTAACGATTTTCATATAGAGCAATTTAAATTTGCTCGTACAGCCTTAAAAATTGAAGTTACACAAAGAGGATTGAGAAAAAATGCAATTGAGATTGTCAGAACATCAGCAAATAAAGATTTTGACAAAGCTATTTCTCTTGTTAGTCATTACTTACAACAATTAGAAATAGAAAAATCAAATGCTGAGGAAGCAATCAATATTGTTAAAGAAATTTTAAATGGAAACACACAAGAGACAGACAAGTTATTTTTAACTAGAAAAGAAACCTCAGAACACTTAAAGGTTACAATAGATACTTTAAGAAATTGGGAAATGAACGGGTTATTAAAAGTAAAAAGAAAGCAAAATGGTTATCGTGTATATACTGATGAAGATATAAAGCGCCTTAAAATTATTAATTCGTTACGCTCTGCAAACTATTCTCTTTCAGCTATTTTAAGAATGTTAAATGCTTTGTCTTGTAATCCCAATGCTAATATTAAAAATATTATTGATACTCCAAAAGACGATGATGAAATTATCTCAGTATGTGACAAATTGATAACCTCATTGAAAGAGGCGGAATACAATGCAAAATCAATGAAATCTCATCTTCAAAGCATGAAAGAACAATTTTCTTAACCCTCCACTCTAACTCCATACTTTGATTTGTGTGTTATTCTTAAGAGCAAGAAAAATTAAACACACAAATCAAAGGAGGAATAGAATGGAAAACAAAAATACTCATTTTACATGGAAGCAAAAAATCCTTACCTTTTTAGTGAGCCAATATATTTCCCTATTTGGTTCATCACTTGTACAGATGGCAATGATATGGTATATCACACTTCAAACGTCATCAGGCATATGGGTAACAATCTTAACTGTATGCTCCTTCATACCACAAATGCTAATATCTTTTTTTGCAGGTGTATGGGCAGATTACTATAATCGAAAAATACTCATCATTGTATCTGATACTATAATCGCTGCTTCTACACTAATACTACTTATGCTTATGATGTCAGGAATTAAAGGAGAAAATGAATTAATCGCAATTGCTGTTGTATCTATTATTCGTTCTTTAGGAAGTGGTGTACAGACACCTGCTGTAAATGCACTGATTCCTCAACTTGTGCCAGAGGAACACTTAATGCGTTTTAATGGTATGAATGGCAGTCTTCAATCTATAGTTCAATTTATAGTTCCTATTGTATCCGCAGCAATTCTTGGTCTAGGAAATAAAATATCTCAAGTACTTTTAATTGATATTATTACTGCAATTATTGCTATTGTATTACTCTGCTTCATTAAAATATCTAAACATAATATAATAAAACAAACTGAAAAAGTATCATTTTTAACAGACATGATATCTGGAATAAAATACTCTTTTTCGGATAAATTTATTAGAAAAGTAGTTTTTACTTATGGCGCTTTCATTTTTCTTTGCGTACCATCAGGCTTTCTTATAGGATTATTGATTGAGCGTACATTTGGTAAGGGGTATATTTATCTATCTATTATTGAAATGATTGGCTTTTCAGGTATGGTTCTAGGTGGATTAGTTATAGGAATATTTGGTGGCTTTAAAAATCGAAATAAGACATTTTTCTTGGCAATGTTATCTTATGCTATCTTTTCTATTATTTTGGGCTCTGTTACACAAGCTTGGCAATTTTTCATATTCATGTTTTTTACCAGTTTTTCAATCCCAATTATTCAAGCAACAGCTATGACCATGTTGCAAGAACATGTAGTACCAGAAATGCAAGGTCGTGTATTGGGCTTACCTACTATTATATATACTGGTCTTATACCTCTTGGGATGATACTCTTTGGACCACTTGCTGATATGGTATCTATTAATTTCTTGATTATTGTTTCAGGTGTAATAATTGCATTTTTTGCTTTATCTATTCCTTATTCAGGACAATTTTATAAGCAAGGCATCTTTAAATCAAAAGAAATTAAATAATATGCTAAAGAAACTAAATAATATACTAAAAAAATTAAGTAATACACTAAATAAACTAGGTAATATACTAGATAAATTTTAATTGTTCTATTTTGATTTTTATACATAATACACTAAGATAGTTTTAATCACTACAATAGTTTTAATTAACCTAGTTCAAATTTTATAGACCTCCGTTTCATTTACATATTCATTTTCATCAAGAATTAAATGAAACGGAGAAAAGCTATATGCCAATAAGACTATTATTATTTTGATTCCTTTTTAGCATGACACTCAGAACATTCAGAGTCATGTAAAGAAATAATGCCACCACAATAAATACAAGTCCATTTTTTTAATTCTGCTTCCATCAAAGTAGTTATTCCAGACTCTTTAGCTAAAATATTATTTTTTATAAGGCTCTCTTCGTATCTTTTATTGTAACTTTTTTCCAAGTTTTTGACCAATTTGCATGGAAATTTTTCACACTCAAAACAGTATGTAATCTTTTCTATCTTTGTACACTCTTTTATATTACACTTTCTGCAATGTTCTGGTTTCCCCAAGTCACCTGCATAACATCCCTGACAAGGTTTCTTTGAATAACAATGTTCATAACAGACTTTACAGTTCATCCCACAGGGAGCAAACATAATATTTTCAATCTTATTGGGCATTTTCATAATACATTATTCCTTTCTATAATATTCTTAATTATTGAGTCTTCTTAATTCTTTAACTACTCTACTTTAACTACATTTAAGGCTTACATCTTCCCCACTATACCATGTTGAAAATAAAATATTTCTCCTATTCTTGATAAAAAGCTTCTCTATACTCCTAAATCTGTGATTATTGAAATCATGAAGTTTTTGAACAATCTTTTTATAAAAAATCATTTTAATGAGATACTCTCATACATCATAACATTTTATAATCATCAGCCCCATACTCATAGCCTTTTAATTTATCTTCTTCTTCACCTTTAGCTGTCAACATAATAATAGGTATATTAGTCATTTCACGTGAAACTCTACATACTGAGAATCCATCTAAATATGGCATCATAATATCCAATATCATTAAATCTATATCATTATTCTTCACTATTGTAAGTGCTTCTACTCCATCATCAGCAGTTATGCAAGTATATCCTCCTTTTTGCATATATTCTACAATGATATCTTGCATTCTTTTTTCATCTTCTACTACTAATATTTTAGCCATTATTATTTTATCATCTCAGTTTTTTAACTTTATTTTAGTTTATATTAATTTATTTTGTAACTATTTTTTAGAAAATAATATGTTTATAAAAATAACCTACCAATTTATAAAAATAGCCTGCCAACTTTGATTCATGTTGGCAGGCTAAGAATTTATAAAATACTTATTATATTATTTTAATACTAGTTTATTTTTTTGATTAAAATATATTCTAAAGCAAATCTCTTCAATTAATGCATAAATTGCACTTGTTATAAAATATAGACCTAGGGCTACTGGAGTTCTAACAGTTATTATAAGACTCGTTATAGTAGTCATTATAATCGTTTGTTTATTAAATGTTCTTTGAGAACTCACCTTAAAATATGGTATATAATTTATTAAATTTGGAGCTAGCATAGTTAATGTGTATATACAAGGTAGTATAAATAAATTATCAGCTGTATTTAAATTAGCAATCCAAGGAATTATAACTGTCGTAAATCCCTTTGGCATGTTTAAGCATACATGATACAGTGCATATATTACTGGCATTTGTAGTAAAATTGTGGAACACCCAATCATACTCTTCATACTTTCCACAGAGTGCATCTGTAGTTGCTTTTCAAGTTCTTTAGCATTATCCTTATATTTTTCTTTTATATGTTCCATCTTTTCTGCCAATTCTTGTTGTTTTTTCATAGAAAATCTTTGTTTTAATGACAATGGCATTAGCATCAACTTTACTATTAAAGTTATAAGTACTATTGCAATCCCAAAATCTCCTGTAAAACTAAATAATATATTTAATACCTCTTGTAGTATATTTGAAATGAAATCCATTCTATTCTCTCCTTTTATTTTAAATTCTTGAACTGTAATAGAATCATTTCAAATTAAAATATACTATAATACCTCCAAATATCATATTTTTGAAAAACAATATAATGCTTAGGCAATCTTTTTTCAGAATATGTAAATCTATTTATAAATATGTTTTTCCTTAAAACATATTTAATTTTATGATATAAGAGGTCTTTACAAAAGTAAATTATGCATCCAAGGATAGATACTAATAATGTCATATAAATTAGTATATATAACAGATTATCCATATCAAATCTCATTACATCACCTCATAAGTATTTATTTTTGTTTTTATGTTTATGTTTATATTTATGTTTAAATAATTATAGTATGTTAATCCCTTAATGTCAATATTTTTATACACTATCTATGCTATCCATCCACACCTAAAAGAGTGAGCTTTCTGCACTAGGTTGTAAATATACAAGTACTAATACCTTGATAAAGCTACATTAAATTTTCAGTGTTATTTTTACCAGAATTCTCATGTTCTACTTCTAAAGACAATGACTTTTTTCTAAATTAATGATAAAATAATTAAAACAATTCTTCTATATGTGAATATGTTTTTTGTAAACATAACGTAAATATATTTTATATAAATAGATTTTATCTAAATATATTTTTAAAACTAATATAATCTTTTAAATAAAAACCTTACTTGGAAAAATTAACAAAAATAAATGGAGGTTACTATAATGATAAGCAATTCTATATCGAAAAGACGTAGCATTAGAAAATATAAAAATCAAAATATTTCACATGAAACTATAGAAAAAATAATTGAAGCTGGAATAGATGCACCTTCATCTAAAAATAGACAACCATGGAAATTTATTGTTGTCACTGAAAAAGAAAAAGAATCTATGCTTAGAGCGATGAGCAAAGGTATTCAAAATGAAATTGATAACAATGGACTTCTTCCAGAAAGTCGTCAACATATTGCAGGAGCAAATTATACTGTTGAAATTATGAAACAAGCTCCCATAACAATTTTTATTTTAAACAAGTTGGGAAAGTCACCTTTAGAAAACTTATCTGCTGAAGAACGTTTTTATGAGATGGCAAACATACAATCAATTGGAGCTGCAATTCAAAATATGTCTCTTACAGCTGTAGAATTAGGTTTAGGTAGTCTTTGGATTTGTGATGTGTACTTTGCATATCGTGAATTATGTGAGTGGTTAGATACAGATAGTCAATTGGTTGCAGCAATATCGTTAGGTTATCCTGATGAACAACCAGCAAAAAGACCTAGATTAAAGTTAAATGATGTAACTAAATGGAGATAAATAACTATTTATAATTAAAATATGGTAAGTAAATTCAATAAAAACAATTTACTTACCATAAAAAATAATTTGATTACTATGCTGTTAGAACTATTGAAGATTATCTTATACCTCTACAATCTCCTTATGATTACTCACTACTTTATTTTGCTTTATAGTCAATGATTTCATTTCATGAACTGCAAAATATATACATACCATTGCAGCAGCGGCATCCGCTATTGGCCCCGCATACATTACTCCATCAATACCCATAAACATTGGTAAAATCACTATTAATGGAATTAAAAACAGAATCTGACGAGTCAAAGAAGTAAAAAGTCCCAGTACTGATTTTCCAATTGATGTAAAGAAAGTTGATGATACTATTTGAACACCATTTATAAATGTTAAGAACAAGAAAGTTCTAAAATAATGTTCTGCAAATATAAAGTAAGTTTCATTCCCATTACCAAATATAGATGTAATTTGTCGTGGGAAGAATTGGAAGCATAAGAATGCAATAACAGATATAACAGTTGCACTTCCTACTGCTAACTTATATGCTTCTTTTACACGATTATATTTTTCAGCTCCATAATTGTATCCTATAATTGGTTGCATCCCTTGTGATATACCAATAATTATAGATATAAAAATCATATTTACTTTAATAATGATACCAACACAAGCAAGTGGAATTTCACTTCCATAAACTGACCTAGCTCCGTAATATGCCAACGTATTATTCATAACTATTTGTGTTACAGTCATTGCTAATTGGTTAAAACATGAACTTGAACCTAGCGCAAATATATGTTTATAAATTATACTTTCTAATTTAAAACTTTTCTTATGTAGTTTAATATGTTGAAAATTCATTACATAATAAACACTAAAGCCAAAAGATATAAGTTGACCAATAACAGTAGCTAAAGCAGACCCAGCAATTCCCATATCAAGCACAAATATGAATAGTGGATTTAAAATTGTGTTAATAACTGCTCCTACCAACATACAAAACATAGAAGCTTTTGGTTTTCCATCAGCAAGTATCAACTTACTCATTCCAGTAGACATTATAAGAAATGGCAATCCAATTGATGTAATCTTTGTGTATGTGTGTGCATAAGGTAATATTTCTGATGTGGAACCAAAGAATTTCAATAGTGGTGTTAAAAATATTGATACTATTATAAACAAACTTATTCCAAAGATAGCCATTAGACAAATAGAATTTCCCGCTGATTTTGTAGCTTTTTCTGAATTTTTAGCACCTAATTCTAATGAGCACTTAGATGCTCCACCAATACCTAATAATAAAGCAATTGCAGTACATATTGTTGTTAGTGGAAAGCTAACATTTGTAGCAGCATTACCTAACACTCCAACACCTTGCCCGATAAAAATTTGGTCAACTATGTTATATAACGCACTTACTAACATTGCTATAATGCTAGGTATTGCATACTTAGTCAATAATTTTGAAACTTTCTCATACTCCAATGGTTCTTTATATTTTTCTTCCATCTTCCTTCGCCTCCAATTTTGCTTCTTCATTCATATCAATAGCTATAAAAGCAGTCTTTTTTAACATTGACATGAACAACTCTTGCTCTTCTTTTTTAAATGAACTTAACAATTCCTCTACATATCCATTCGTTATTTTTATTATTTCATCATAACATGCCAAAGATTTTTCTGTAGGATACAGATGCCATGTTCTTTTATCTTTAACACTTGGTTCTCTAGTGATAAACCCTTCTTTTTCTAGGTTTGCCAAAGCTCTTGTTATATTACTAGGATTTACAAGAATTCTTTTAAATATAGTATCCTGTGTAATACCTGGATTACTACATATGTGTAATACATAAAAATATTGGCTATTATTAATTCCAATATCAGCCAATTTCCTATCAATATAGTTTGCGTTATATCTATTTATAATGGAAACCCATTTTAATAGCTCTCTCATGTTCTCTCCTTAATATTGTTATTTATATTTTTGTTGCGAGCGCAACAATCTATTTGCTCATGCAATTATTTTACTGCTAAATTTACACTTTGTCAATAGTTCCTAATTCTTAATTCCTTTTAAGCTGTCATGTCAATGTGACATAATATAGTAAATTAGACAAGATGCAAATCCACAGAATTAAAATTAAATGACAACAAGTAAAATCAAGCCATAACTTCTCTATTTCGTTATAATGAATGTAGGGTAATTGAAACGAGGTGAATAGTTAAATGTATGAGTGGCAACAACAAATTCAGATAATCATTGACGAGATTGACAAATGTATTAAAAATTACAACGGCGAAGTCTTAACGTTACGCTTTCTTTCTCGCAAATTAGGATATTCTGAATTTTATACAACGAAAAAATTCAAAGAAATATCGGGTATGCAGTTTAGAGATTACTTGCGGAATAGAAAATTAGCCTTTGCATTAAAAGAGGTTAGGGACAGTGATAAGAGTCTATTGGACATTGCTTTTGATTATGGATTTTCATCACATGAAGCTTTTACCAGAGCTTTCAAAAGAACTTATGGTGTAACACCAAGTGAATATCGAAAAAATCCTAAGCCAGTCGTTCTTCGTACAAAAATAACCCCTTTTGACCGCTACTTTTTAGGATTAGGAGAAATAGGAATGATTAAATCAACAGATGGTGTCAAGATTTATTTTGCAACCATACCTGCACATAAATTTTTGTACATTAAAAACAATGAAAGTAACGGGTATTGGGATTTTTGGAGAAAACAAAACCTTATTCCAGGACAGGACCACGAAACAATTTGTGGTTTGCTCGACAGCATCAAGGGTAAATTGGATGATGATGGTGGAAGCGAAGCTAACTGTGGAAGTGGTCAGATTATGGCTTATATAAACAGTCCAGATGGCAGGCTCTGCGATTGGGGTATTCTCCGTACAGAGTGTTGGGGCGTACGACTTCCTTTTGATTATAAAGGGGAACTTCCGCCACAAATGCTTATGATTGATATTCCTGAAGCCGAGTATATCATCTTTGAACATGGTCCATTTAATTATGAACAGGAAAATTGTAGTGTTGAAGAAAAGATTGAAATGGCTATGGCAACTTTTGATTACATTGGTAAGGGTTACTGTCCTGATATTACCCCTGGAAGAATCATGTACTTTTATTATAACCCAGACCAGTATTTTAAGTACATTAGACCTGTGAAAAAGATGTACGCCTATCCACTGTAAAATCCAAACTAAGTAGATAAGACGTACTCGATAAAATAAAATTTAAGGAGGAAAATTAAAAATGACTAAGTCTATTTGCGGAGTTGATTGTAGGAAATGCGAATTGAGTAACACTTGTAATGGATGTGCTGAAACGAAAGGTCATCCTTTTGGTTCAGAGTGCTTGGTTGCATTATGTTTGAAAGAAGGTAAAGATGCTCTATACAAATTCAAAAAGAATTTGATTGCAGCATTTAATGCACTTAATATACAAGATATGGAAGAAGTCACAGAACTTAATGCACTGAAAGGCTCTTTCATTAACATTGAATATACCTTGCCAAAAGGGCAGCTTGTAAAGTTTTGGGACGATAATAAAATTTACTTTGGAAATCAGCTTAGCAAAAAAGACAGTGACAGATATTATGGAATTATTGCTGATGAAAAATATCTCATGGTATCTGAGTATAGCGTTTATGATTCTGATGCTGAAATTGTAGTATTTAAGCGTTGGATGTAAATGCAAATTGAAAGTTGAATCAAAGATTATTTATAATAGATGGAGGTTCTTTAAGTTAGAAAAATATATTGCTCTTTTTCGTGGCATAAACATTAGTTGTAAAAACAAAGTGTCAATGCCATTATTAAAGGCGGCATTTGAAGGTATGGGATTTTTGAATGTTAGCACCTATATCAATAGCGGAAATGTTCTTTTTCCAGTGAAAGCAACGATAAAAGTGAATGCCAGCACTACAAAAAAATTATTTTTGTTATCTAGCAAGTAAATCTATTATGGGCATAACATGGAGTTCCCAAATTTCAGTTTATCTTTATCATTGACTGACTAGAAAATTTGAAATTGACTAGAAGGTTATAACTGGATGGAAGTAGTTAAATTTGCAAAAAAACAGCTATACGAAAGCATCTGGAGCTATGACAATACCATAAAAGGTTAATAATCTAACGTCGTCATTTGTACAAAACTAAGAAAAAAATAGAGACTGACTCAGACAATCCACAATATATTGGCTGTTTGGGGTGTTGGCTATAAATTCAGCGAATAAAAACCGCAGATTGTATATAATTCACTAATTAGTGAATTATATACAATCTGCGGTTTTGTGCACTATTCAAATAATTTATATGCTTTTAATCATATTGTCATGTCAAAGTTCTTATGTAAGTGGTAAATTCAACTCTTAAAACTTAAGATATGATAATAAACCTAGTGTTTAAGCGATAATCTGTATTTCTGTTTAAAACTTAATTTAAAAACATATTGACAGTCTACCCATTATTTGTAATAATTAATATATCAAAACGATATATAACTAAACAATATATACATAAACGATATTAGGAGGCACTATGTTAGAATACATTATTTTAGGATTTCTGATGGAAAAAGAATTAAGTGGATATGATTTAAAACAAAAGATGTCACAAAGTACTTCATACTTTTTTGATGCTAGTTTTGGTAGTATTTATCCTGCACTTAAAAGATTAGAAGAAAAAGATTATATCTACTATCGCGAAGTTATAGATGGGGGCAAATTAAAAAAACTATATTCCATAACTGATATAGGGAAATCATACTTTCTCGAGTGGTTAGAAAAACCAATTAAATTTTCTAAGACAAAGCATAACCACCTTGTTAACATATTTTTTTATGAGTACTTACCTAAAGAAATAATTGAAACAAACTTAAAAATGTTGATAGCTGAAATTGAATTACTTTTAAATAAATTAGATGCACAAAAAACTGAGGTAGAACAAAATTGTTGTATTGACCAATACACATGTATGTATTTCACAATGATTTATGGCGTTGACTATTATAGTTTTGTAATTAATTGGTGTAATAATTTATTAAAAAAAATTGTAGGATAGAATTACAAAAGTCAACCTACATAATATAAAGGGGGTAAAACTTATGAGACTTTTAATACATGATTTAACTGAAAAAGATTTAGATAATTTATTACCTAAACTTGATAACAATATAAAAATACTTTCAAACACTGAAGAAATCCACAAGTGTATTGGTTGTTTTGGTTGTTGGATTAAAACACCTACTACATGTGTCATAAAAGACTATTACAGAAATATGGGTAAATTGATAGCTGATTCTGATGAATTTATTATAATAAGTAGATGTTGTTATGGTGGATTTAGCCCATTTGTCAAAAATATACTTGATAGAAGTATAAGCTATCTCCTTCCATACTTTGTAATAAAGAATAATGAAATGCATCATAAAAATAGATATGAAAAACAGATAAATTTAAAGGCTTTATTCTATGGGGATTGTATTACAGATACTGAAAAAGACACTGCTACTAATCTAGTACGTGCAAATGCTGTAAATCTCAATATGAAGGAACATTCTGTTTCATTTTTTAAAAATCCACAAGATGTAAGAGGTGAATCTTTATGAATATAGTAATGATAAATGGAAGCCCAAAAGTAAAAGAAAATAATTCACAATACTTTTTATCTGAAGTAGAAAAACTTATACAAAAGGATAATGACATTCTCACATTTAAAATAGACAATGTATCTAAATATCCTAAAGCTATTGAAGCCATACTTACTTGTGATAGGTTAATAATTGCATTTCCTCTTTATGTAGATGGCATTCCTTCTCATTTAATTCGTTTTTTAGAGGAATGTGAAGAATGTGCGAAGAAACTAAATAAAAAATCTATTCCAGTATATGCAATAGTTAACTGTGGATTCTATGAAGGGAAACAAACTCATTTAGCAATTCAAATGATAGAAAATTGGTGTAAAAGGGTTAACTTTACATGGGTTCAAGGGATAGGAATTGGTGGAGGAGAAATGCTAGGTTCATTACAATCTACTCCTTTAGGTAAAGGTCCAAAAAAAAGCTTAGGAACTTCATTAGGAGAACTATCAAAGAATATACTTAGTAACAACATAGATAGTAACACTTCTAGTAAAGATAATATTTTTATATCACCTAACTTTCCTAGATTTCTATTTAAATCTATGTCTAATTATCATTGGACTCCTCAAGGTAAATCAAATGGACTGACTAAAAGTGATATATTAAGAAAATAAAAAATTAATATTAAAATAAATTTTATTTAGATTATTAAAATAACATTTTTATTTTAAATTTTTCAGATAAAAAACAAAAACATAATATCAAAAATGGCTGTCACATGAGTAAATTATTTTTTCTGTGACAGTTATTTTTTAATTATCTCAATAAGTAAATTTTTAATTGTTCTATACAAATAAATTAAATACGTTATTTTAAACCCAGAAATCTACCCTAGCTTACAAGTTCTTTTCTATATCTATTATTCTAATATTTTTTCATGATTCTAGAACTTCTATAATTTTGTCTCCTCTAATATGTATTTGGACACGATTAATATTCCAATGGTTTGTCAAGTATTTTTATTTTTATGTACAAAGCCAAAATCCTTATACTATATTCACTTACTCATATAAACATTATTACATTTTGCTCTAATACAGATTCTTGGTAATATTTTAACTTTATAAATATTGAAAAAATACAGTATAAGACAATTACATCCAAAAACATTAGAGCCTTCAGCTTCACACATATTTTGATAAACTAATTTAGTATAAAAGATGTAAAATTAAAAATTATATCTTTTATACTAAATTTTTTAATTTAAGATAAAAATAATAATTTCTCATAATCAGATTCTTTACTTAATATAGAAATTAATGATAAGATTATTCCAGTTGTTCCTTCTAAAAATGAAGTACTATCTATTATTGAATCATCTAATGTTTTAAAACCATACTTTAATGATGGTTCAAATAATTGAAATATTTCTTTCAAGGTCATATTAAGATTATACAAATAATCTTTATCATTAGTTTCTTTATACATTATTGTCATTACAGATAAAATACTACTGTGACCATGACATAAAATAGGTGTAGTCAAATAATACTCATCATATTTATATGTCAATAAATTCTTTAATATGTTATCATATTTCTTCACTAATTTATCATTTTTTAAGTTTAAAGAAGCATTTCTCAATCCCTTAGCTATGCTAATCCCTCCATAACACCACCTTGACATTGCAAAAGAATTGTAATTACTTTCTTCTTTTAAATAGTCTTCAATAGATAATTGTGATGGCCATTTATAATACCCATCATCTTTATTTAAAAATACATCATATAAGTTGAAAATTTTATCTATAGCCTTATCAATTTCTCTTATATTTTCAACCTTACTTTTCAATTTTGTTATTGAAATCAAAGGCGCTAACATACCATGAGCCATACCAAAATCTAAACTTCCTTCCGGGAATATATATTTATACTTTTCATTTATTAAATTTTCAGGTTTAATATGAAATCTTGGAACCATATATCCTTTATATTCATATTCAAGGCAAAGCGACATAAGATATTCCCCAAGTTTTATTATCTTAAAAAGATCTTCATCTCTCCATTTAAATTCTAAAAGATAGTTTAATACTCCTGATACTCCATATATTGAATCATAATCAGTATTTTTTGTATTTACATCAAATATATTATTACTTGTTAGAACTATAACTTTTTTATAACATTCATTTAGCAATAAATTATTTAGTGAGTATAAAAACTTCTCTAAAAGCCCAGTTTTTTTATTAAATAAATATACTGAGAAAGCCATATATCCTAAATCAGAATACATATAAGGATTTTTATAATTTTCAAATTCATATTCTAATTTATGTTTTATCCCTTTTGCTAAACTATATCCCATTTCTATATATTCTTCTCTACTCTCATTATTTATCAATGGCAAAAACTCTGAAATTGTAATTAAATAATCTTCATATCTAAATGGTGGTATATAATCATTTATATACTCTTCTTTTATAGACAACATATACCATTCAATAATGTATTTAATTTTCTCAAAATACTCATTTTCTAGTTCAATCTTACTTTTCTGTAAAATCATGATCTATACTCCTTTTTTTTATAGCGAATTCTTGAAATGAATCAGTTTTTTTTATCCAATTTTGATTCCAAAATTTTATTTCATTATGTTTTGATATTTTATTCTTATAGGCTTCGGATATATATTCTACTTTATAAGCTTTGAACAATCGCTCTAGATAATAATTAGAATATCCATAATTCTCTTGTGTCTTCTTTAATATATCCTTCGCTATCAAAGATGTTTTTTCATGAATTGAATCATTTATATTTAAAAAACTATAGCTCGATAATACCTTAACACCTAAGTGTTTAAGCATACTATCTAAATGCTCATTAACTTTTTCTGTTCCACCTTGATCTCCAACTGCTAAAGTAAAACCTAATTTTCCTGAAAGACTTAAGATATGACACTGATACGATAATCTATCTAAAAATGTTTTCATTATTCCAGGTACACTATCAACATATACAGGAGAAGTAAAAATTATAATATCTGCATTTTTCATATCTTCACGAATAAGAGTAAAATTATCAAAGTTATCCATTTCACAAAATCCATTTTTAAAACATTTTTGGCATCCAATACAGTACTTAATATCAAAATCACCTAATAAAATATTCTTATATTCATACCCTGAATTAAGTTTTATAAGTTCATCAAGTATTTTATCTGTAACTTTCTTTGTCTTGGAATTAGCATTATTTGAGCCAGTAATTGCTACAATATTCTTTTTAATAATAAACACCTCACATTAAAATTTTTCAATGAAAAATTTAGTATATCTAACTTTTTTAATTCAATAAAAAATTAATAATTTTTTGTATATTTAATGTAAATTTTAATAAAGTATAATATATTATTAAAATCATCTATAAACTAATTTCTTATACAATACTTTTAAATTTAAATATAGAATTATTTATTTTTCACTGTTATAATGAGTTTTCTATAAAAACATTTATTTGAAACTTTATTTTATATAAATTAGTTATAAATCTTTATTGTATTCTTTTGTGAGTAGAAATGGAATATAAAACAATAATATAAATATCAATCTTTTTATAATAGTATGATAACTAATGACCATTTCAGAGTCATTGAAAATGACACCTAAACTATTAATTAAAACATGAATTATAGAACAGTACCATATATTCTTAGTTTTCATATAAACATAACCTAAAAATATAGAAAGTCCAATACCATATATCAAATGGGCTATAGATCCAATTATTGGAGCTTTGGGACTATATAGTGTAAATTGTAATGGTAAATGCCATAAACTCCAACAGGTTCCTACCATTATAATACCTATTTTTTTACCAAATCTATCAAAAAAAATACTTTGTAAAAAATATCTCCAACCATATTCTTCAGATAAAAAAGGATAAATATATGTTAATGATACTATAGGAAGGAATATATAATTCAAGAAATTTTTATAATTAAATTGATTATCACTTATTATTACTCCAAAAACAATTTGAGAAAATATAAAATAAAAAATTAGTAAAATACCTATTTTAAAATTTTTCAAAATATGTAAACTTTTTATTCTAAAAGAATAGACAATAACGCATAAGCTACTTATTAAAATTAAACTAGAATTCACTAATTGAAATTGATTAATATTTATTAAATTTAATAATTCAATAATAAAAAAAAATAAATAGGTAATGAAAAATAATATTATTGATGAATAAAAATCATATTTATCATTAGTTCTTCCTTCTGTGTAAAATTTTGCAATAGAAACTGAAGATAATGGTAATATCATCATAAATCCAGCAAAACTTTCTTGATCTATAGAGTCTCTAAAACATATTGATAGTAGACCTAATGAATAGGATAAACCATAAGTTATAGAAAAAAATATTATAGTTTGTATTTTTTTTCTTTTTTTTTCATTACTAATATATATTGGATTTAAAAAGTTTATCCATTTTGATTGTAAATTCAATAAACATAACCTCCCTTTTTAATTTTTTATAAAAAATAATGTATAAAAATCATTAAAATTAAATTGAAATCAAATGATGATATAACTGAGTCTAAATTTTTTATAATAATTATTAGAATACTTAGACTCAGCTATGTTTTTACTTATAGAGATATACTAATGTTATATTTATAACAAATGCTTTATAAAATTTACTTAATCATAAATGTTAATTAAATTATCTACCTGTACACTTACTTATCTTTGTAATATTACAATTACCACTCTCTCCACATGTAACTTTTGACATTACTGTTGTACAAGCTTGAAGTGATACATTTATACTAAAGCATATCTCTCCACCAGTTTTACGAGGCTCTGCATGTACCTCATTATTTTTATTTTCTTTTAAATCAATATCAAAATCATCAAATTTACCCATTTATATTCATCTCCTTGTATTTTTATATATTCATAAAGCACCTGTTACTTACATGATTACTATTTAAGTTTTTATAATTTCTTTTGTTTTTGAATTATTGTTATTCAAACTAGCAATTGTTAGAATAATTTGTTTATTAAATAACAATCAGTGATTTTTATATCTTAAATAAATTTTGATAAAATATATTGTACTACTAAAATATGTTTCTACATTTTATAAACTTTCTTTTAAGTATTATTGCTTAATAAAACTATTTAGTTAATCATTAAAATTGAATTGAAATTAACCAATGATATAGCTGAGCCTATTCATTACAAAACTCAAACTCAGCTATATTTTTACTTGTAAAGGACTACTAATACTATATTTATAACAAATGCTTTATAAAATTTATTTAATCATAAATGTTAATTAAATTATCTACCTGTACATTTACTTATCTTTGTAATATTACAATTACCACTCTCTCCACATGTAACTTTTGACATTACTGTTGTACAAGCTTCAAGTGATACATTTATACTAAAGCATACAGCACCAGTTAAACGAGGTTCTACATCATTACCATTTTTATTTTCTTTTAAATCAATATCAAAATCATCAAATTTACCCATTTACGTTCATCTCCTTGTATTTTTTATATATTTACAAAGCATTTGTTATTTACATGATTATTGTTTGTATTTTAATTGATTAATAATTTTATTAGTTGACAAAAAAGCTAATGATAAAATTCTTTTTTCATAATTTCTATTACCATGTAGACGATTGCAAAACATGTGTGATATTGATAAGAGTACATCTCTGAGATCATCAATATTAACAATTGATTCTTCATTGTAAATTAATTTTTTAAATTGAATTAGTTTATTTTTCCTATGTAGATATTCTTTTAACAACTGTTCTTCTTCCATAAATCCTTCAAATTTTTCATTTATAATATTTTCAACAAAGCTAACATAATTAAAGTCGTATTTATGAAAATTTTTTCTATATTCTAAGTCATCAAATATTCTTAACATTTCATATAGTTCTTCTAGATTTTGAGTTAATGTTTTTAAAATAGAAATCACTCCAAATAGATAAATTTTATCTAACTCTTCTTGATTTGAAGTATCAAAATGATTTAATAATGATATTACAAATTTACTATCAGATTCAAATAGTTCTTCAGCTTTACTAATAAGATTGAAACCTCCATACCTATTCGTTTCTCTCTCATAAACATCAAATATTACTTTATTAATCATTCCATCATTTTGTATTTGCTCTATCCAATTACTAATTATTGTTATATTATTTAAAGAACTTTCTTTGTTCTCAAATTTAAATCGTACTCTTAAATGTTCTCCTATAGTATCTGAATATCTGATGAAGAAAAATAAGTGTTTATCTAAATTAGGAATTAAATCATCTACAATAGAATTTAATATTTCTAGATCTCTATCTCCTATACCATAGAGTTTGAAATAAATCCACCCATCTGAAAATAAATTAAAACATCTATAATTATTTATTACTCTTTTACCTTGTCTTATTGGTTTAGTTTTTTTATAATTTTCTACCATAAATGTAAATACAAATTCTGACACATAGTTATTGTTATTCTCATCAGTTACTATGCTCCCATCAATAAGATTACTTTCAACTTCACAAAGTTCAATTACTTTATTTTTTCTTAATGAAGATAATACTATTTCACTATATATCTCCTTTTCCAAATTTATCAATAAACGATTATCATCATTTTTTAAATAAACAAATTTATCAATAGAAAACTTATTTATGTATACTTTTAACTCAGAGTGAAATTTAGAACGATTCTCTATTGAAAAATCATGAGAGTTTAATATCCATGTCTTAGGAAAAACTATGACCTTTCCAATTTTTATTCTTGGTATGTAAAATCTGTTAATATTTTTGAACATATATATCCTAGATAAAAAGTGATTATTATAGTTACTTGTTATACGATATAAAATATATGCTACATCATTTATTAAGTTTGGATTTATCATATTATCTAATACAAACTTTATTTTTTTATTATCTTTGTACTTAATATAAAATAAATCATTATCATCTACACCTACCGATAAATCTGCTATGTTAATATCTGAATCAATACTTTTAGAAGGAAATCCACAGTTTATATAATGCTCATAATTTCTTGTTTTATTGAATATATTAGTAATCCTTCCATAAGAGTTTATTTCTTTTATTTCTGCTATTATATGATCATTATCAATTATTTCATTTTTTTCATCATATATATTCCTATGCTCCTCAAATAATTTTTCATCTAAAACTTCTTCAAATCTTTGAAACATAGCACCCCCTTCGATACTCCCACTGTTAGGACCAAGAAAGTAATTATATTTGTTCATTTTATCTTGTGTTATAAAAATATTTAAATCAAATGATATAGGTAAATCAATACATGACTTAATATCATCTTTTATATCATTTTCTTCTATTACTATTTCATCATTATGATTTAGTTGATATAAGCTTAACTTTTTATCTAATAAATCATTTATTTTTTCTTCTCTTTCAGACATTATATTATTATAATCATTTTTATATCTAAATTTATTTATTGCATTAAAACCATTAGAGTCAATAAATTCTATAAAAGAAATTTCTGTATTAGACCCATATTTTTCTTGGAATTCTTGTTCTAAATGTTTATTCTCATTTATATACTTCTTATCAACATATAAGTATTTAAAAATATTTACAAATTCTTCTAAATCTTTTTTTATATTAAGATTGATTGAATTATTATTAAATTTAATCCCAGTATTCAACATTAAGTATGAATTTACTTTATGTATACTTTCCATTATAGAAAAAATACTATTAATATTATTTAAATTACAATTATTATAAAGAAATATTAAATAATCCAGTTCCTTTAATTTTGATAAAATTATTTTTTTCTCTTCATTTAATTCTATTAACTCAAGTTTCGAAATTAGTTTTTTTAATGGGTTTGAAGTCAACAAATCGGTTCTCAACTCAGTTAGTATAAATTCACTTTTTATAAGTTTAATGATAGTATCATAAACAATTGATTCGTCAATTCCTTCATACATATCCAATATAGATGAACATAGTTCATTAAAACTTTTAAAAGATTTTAGTTCTTCCTTAATCTGTTTTACTAAGTTTGAATATTTAATGTTATTTCTATTTATGTTATTTTCATTACCTAAGTTAGAGCAATAGGGATTTTTAAATCTATTTCCATATTTATAACATAATGGATTTATTTTTAAGTTAAGTTGAATTAAGATATCTCTATCACTTTCAAATAAATTAACTATATAGTGAAACCAAGAATTATCAACACTAATTTTTTTAACTACTAAATCCTTAGATATACTTATTAATTTATTTTTCTCATTTTCATTTTCACCAGTAAATTTTGCTAATCCAACCTTACTAAGTCCTCCAAATGGAGTCGGTCTTGATGATGATCTTATCAAATATTTCAAAATACTTTCATTATATTTCCTTATTTTTTTTTGTTTACCTTCTTCTTTATTAATAGTATATTTTTTAAAAGAATCATATAAATTTTTACTTGATATAAGTAAATTCTCTCCAAAAAAATCGTATAAATTATAATCCTGAATTAGTTTTTCTACATTTTCATTATATTTGCTATCCAATTCTGAGTATATGTTTATTGGCAAAGATGGTGTTCTCACCATGAAAACATCATGACATTTATATATATTAGCATTCTCCATAAAAAACATCTCCTTCTAATTGTATTTTATAAAGCTTTGAATACAAATCCCCATATTTCAATAAGCTTTCATGTGTTCCTTGCTCTATAACAATGCCACTATCCATGACTATTATTTCATCAACTTTCTTTACAATATTTATGAATCTGTGAGTTACTATTATCCCTATTTTATTTTCAAAAACTTCAGAATATAAATTCGATAAGCTATTTTCAGTTAGAGGATCCAAACTAGAATTTGGTTCATCTAGCAAATATACATCTGCATCTTTAACAAAAGTTCTTGCTAATGCAACTCTATGCCATTGTCCCATTGAAATTTGTTTTCCAGAATCAAACCAATATCCCAGTTGAGTATCATATTTATCATTCTCACCCTCTAAAATCTTATTTAAATCAAATCTATTTGTTATCTTGTCTAAATTTATATCATTATCAATTAGATTTAAATTTCCATAGTAAATATTTTCTCTGAATGTTGCTTCAAATCTTAGAAAGTCTTGAAATAAAAAACCCATTTTTTCTCTATATGAATCCATATCTATATCTCTAAGACTAATTCCATCAATTAAAATTTCACCTTTATAATCGAAATAGTATCCCATTATTAATTTTCCCAGAGTAGTTTTTCCACTTCCATTTAAACCTACAATTGCATAAGATTTTCCTTTTTCTAAAACTAGGTTTATATCCTTTAATATATAATCTTGTTTCTCTTTATATTTGAAAAACACGTTTTTTAATTCAATCTTTTTGATAGAATCTATTTTTGTTAAATCTTTTTTTACTTGAAAATCAACTTCATCTGTCATATCTAAAAGTTCAAAAAACATATCTACATATAAACTGTTTTCTTTCAATGTTGTCATTGAATTCAAAAATTTCTTAATATTATCTTTAATATTCATTATTAATTTTGTATATGTAATAACATCACCTATTAATATAATTCTAATTATTCCATAATATATTATTATTACAAATAATATACCATCAATAATTTCTTCTAATACATTTAAAATTGACATTTTAGTTAATCTTTCTTTTGCCAATGTTAGATCTTGTTTATTAAACTTAATTTTATATGTAGTGTACTTTTTTATAAAATAAGAAAATAAATTGTTTATTTTCAATTCTTTGAAAGCATCTCCATTGGTAATTAAATAACTATAATACCATGACTTTCTATATTCATTTGTTCTATTTCTAATAATATTATATTGTTTAATATTAAGTTTGTTTATGATAAAATATTTTATAATAGGTATAATTATAATAAAAGGCATCATCCAAATATTGAAACTCATAAATTTCAAAATATATAAAATACTAGTTGTTGATATAGTTATCAGTTCAATCATAGTACTAATCATAAGTATAATTTTATCATTAATTTCTGATTGAGCTCTATTGAACTTGTCATATACATCACTATCTTCAAAGTCTTTTAGTGATAGTTTTGATGCTTTTCTTAAAATCAAGTTTTCTAAATGCAAATTAAATTTTAATCCAAATTTGCTATTATAATAACTTAACAACATCTCTAGTATAGAGAGTACCAAATTAATAATCAAATATAAAACTACAATAGAGAAAATCTTTTCTAGATTCTTATTACCTATTTGTAATAAATTAATTATCTCTTGCATTAAATTTATAGATAATAATGGTATAATTGATAAAATTACTGAAGATATTAGACTTATAAAGATAAATTTTTTATCAGTTTCTAAAATTAAGTTCATTATTTGTTTCATTTTTAAGATTTTTAGTTTAATAATAATCACTTCCATTTAATCAATAAGTAGTAATTTACAATAACTTAAATTGTTATTAAATAAATTTAGAAAAGATAAAACTATTCCAGTTCTGCCTTCTAATAATGAAAAATCATACTTAAATCCTTCTCTAAATATGTTATTATCATCCATTAATATTTTATAATCTTTCTCAATCATTAAGTTGTTATTATTGTATAAGCTTTCTATTTTTTTTAAAATATTACTTATCTGTTTTAAATATTGACAATCACTTGTCTCATAGTAGCATTGTAAAATCTGACAAAGAACTCCTGCATATCCATGGCATAATGAAGGACTTAATAAATTATGTTCATCTATATTTATTATTGATATGTTATATAAACATTCCAAATATCTTTTTTTATTTTTTTCTGATAAATCATAATATTCTAGAGTTTTATAAAGACATCTATATATGCTAAAATTACCATAACACCAACTTGAATTCATTACAAAGTATTTTACAACTGTCTTATTTAAATATTCATCCATAGAAATTTGAGATGGCCAAAATTCTAATCCATTCTTCTTGATTTTAAAATGTTCATTATTATATAATGAATAAATTGTCTTTATAGAATCTTCTATTTCACTAACAATAAAACCTAAAGAATAAGCTTTTGATATTGCAACTAATGGAGCTATAATACCATGAGATAATCCAAAATTTAAAGATCCATTTTTAAACTTAGAATTTTCTTTTTCAAGATTAGTTAAAGAATCAAATTTTGAAATAAAATAATTAATAAATTCATTATCGTATAAAGAAAGATAAACCAAATATCTAACTATATATTTAATTTTCTTTATATCACAATCTAAAATAAAATTACAATCAAGCAAATAATATAAATTCCCTGAAATACCTGATATTAAATCATATTTATCAACACATAAATCTTGATGGTAATATTTTTTTACATTTTCATAAACTTCATTTAATAGTATGTTATTTAAAGTATTAGAAAATTTTTTCAAATTACCAGTAATATTACTATATGAATTTACACAAAAACATGTGTATCCAAAACCTGATAGCATTCCTAAAGATTTATATATCCCATATTTTTCTAAATCTTCTTTTATGTACTTGCATAAGAAATATCCTATTTCATCAAAAATTTCTTTTTCATTTGAATTAAATAAAAAAAATCCATCTGCAATAGATAATAATATACTTTCTGCATAATTGAGATTTAAACTTTTATTAATGAACTGTTTCTTTATCTCATCGAAATATAAGTTTATAAAGTTTATAACTCTATTTTTAGATTCCAAATCAATAAATCTATATATTTCCAATAAACCCCTCCCTATTCTTAAGATTCATATAAAAATCATTTTTATGAAATCAGTTTACTATTTTTTTTTACTCATTACAATACTTTTTTATATACAAAAAAATATAATAAAAAACATATTATATTCATTTTTTCAAAATATTCAAAAAATGCATTGTATTCTTGTTATTTTGAAGCAAAAATAATTTGTACATAATTTTATTATTATTTAATAGCCTTATTATAACTAATCAAATAATTATTCAATATTTATTTTTCTTTTTTATATTTAATATTTATTTTCATCTACATAAACTTTTAACATAATTTTTTCGAAATCTTTTTTTCATTTTTCAACAATATACTATTAATATTTTATTTTTTTTACAATCTATTCTATTATAATAGAATAGATTTAATTAAAAATAAAACAATTATAATCATAAATATATAATACATAACTTTTATATATAAAAATTTTGTATAATTAGTACCTGAATTTTACTTATTTTACAAAATTTATATTCATAACTAACATAGTTCTTATGTTAAAGATAGATATTCAGCAAATATTTTATCTAAACCATATAATCCAAATCATTTATTTTATTTTTATTCTTTTATTTTATAAATTTATATTCATAAAATAATTATTAAATTTTTATTTTTATTTTAAATAAATATCAAAATAAAATTATATATTTTATTTTTTTATTAACTGTATCTAATTTATAACTATTTCTTATTTTCTGTATTTGAAATAATAGCATTCATAACTATTAATTATTTTACTCGTTTTCATTCTAAATAACTTACTTTTTTATTCTATTTCTTTAAAGTTAAAAACTAGATGAGATATTATATATTCATCTTTATTATGTAATTTATATTTATTCCACTTTATAAAAGCATTTGTTGTGAAATTTAATGGGCAATATTTATAAATGTATAGATTGTTAATTTCACAATTAGAATAATTCTATTAACTTTTTATGAATTAGAAACACCTAATATATTTATATTTCTAAGCGCTATAGCATAACGATATACTTTACTAGGATAATCATAAAGATCATCATCTAAATTGGCGTATATACCTATACCTCATCTAATATTATATAATACAAAATCTCTTCTCAATAAGTTTTTAAACTTAGGATTATTTTCATTAATATCACACTTTAAAGTATCTTTATCAATATCAAAAGAATCAAAAATAACATTTATTCATGAAAAAGGAAAGAAAAAGTCTATTGTTCAAAAACATATCAAGCAATTAAATAATTATATTGATAGATTTTAAAAATATACTAAAGATCTTCATATAATGGGTTAACGAAATAGTTATTCTAAAACAGATAATGATGTAACTTTTATGAGAATGAAAAATGGACAACTGAAACCAGCATATAATATACAATTTGCTGTAAATTCAGAATATATGGTTTGGGTAAGTTTAGTACATCAACTTACTAATACTACAGCATTAATACCATTTTTAAAATTTATTGATGACTATACTAAGTTTAAATATCCTAAAATAATAGCTGATGCTGGATATGAAGTTGAGGAAAACTATACATTTTTAGAGCGTAATGATCAATTATCTTTCATAAAACCTACAAATTATGAAATTAGTAAAACTAGAATATATAAAACTGATATTGGACATATTGATAATATAGACTATAATGAAGCAAATGATTATTATATTTGTAAAAATAGTAAAAAATTATTTGCTCATAAAATAATAAATAGGAAATCAAAAACAGGCTATAAAAGTGAAATAACTTGTCACACTTTTAAAGAATACCATAATTCTCAGTATAAAAGCAGTTGTCTCAAGAAGAATAATAGCAAAATTCCTCTTGAGAATAAAACTAGGAACTTACAAGTGTCTAAGTTATTTCATGAAAAAAGAAAACTTAAATATAATTATGAGCCCAGAGGGATGTCAGCTTAGAATGAATAGAAGTATACAAGCAGAAGGATCTTTCGCTCAAGTAAAGCAAAATATGAAATTTAGAAGATTTTTAAGCCAATGTAAAAAAATGTTTTATCAAAATACATTATTGTGTTGTTAACTCATAACATTTCTAAACTGCACAATAAAATAGTAAAAAACAAATGTGTAATATATATCCATCATTAAAAAAAGCATTCTAAATGTATTATTATAAGCAAAAAAGAGCTATCACAGAACAAATTTAACGTGCTAATGCGACATCCTCTTTCTATTGTGCATATAAAAAAATATTTTTTTATGCTACATTTAATTATTATTTAGCTTGAATTATATTTAACCATTATTCAGTTTCTATTATATTTAATTATTATTCAGCTTCCCTAATTCTTTCAACAATACTATCCTTAGAAACATTATGATAAACTATTAAAGGCACTATAGACGTTATCAAAAATACTATTAATATACTTATTATAAGCGCCCCTAATGGATAAGCATACACAGAATATCTTAATTTCATAATATTAAACCCTAAAAATGTTGCGATACTTCCAAAAGTAAGATTTACAATAGTTATTATCACCCCATAATAAAAACCTTCAAGCATTATCATTCTTTGAAGCTGTTTTCTTGTCATTCCTACTGCCTCAATCATTGCAAACTCTTGTTTACGAGACATTATATTTGTTATCATAGTATTTATAAAGTTTAGCACTCCAATCAATCCTATTATAAATACCGCACTCATACCTACAATCTTTATAACCTTTTGACTCTCTCTTGCCTCTTCTATATAGATATTTTTTGAATAAACTTTTGTATATGGATTATTGTATTTCTTATTCAAATTATTTATTTTATTTTCAACAGACTTCACATCACCATTTATATCAATTACCAGATTTTCTATATATGGCTTTATAACCATATTTTTAAAGTCATTTTCATTAATGTACATCCCCATATTAAAATTTTGTGCACCATCAAAAACTGCCATGACTTTAAACTCTTTATCTATATATCCTTTCCCTATAGTATCTCCTTTTAAATATCTAAACTTAATTTTATCTCCTGCTTTTATTTTACTTCCTTCATGCCCAGTAATTACTACATATCCACCTTCATCAAATTTTTTCTCATCTATAGAACCTGACAGTATTTTAGAATTCTTTTGAGAATATATAATATTGTTTTTTGATAGTTTACTTAATAATCTACCTGAAGATAATCCAACTGTATCTGAGGCTAAAAAACCATTATTTTCTGCAATTTCTTTTGGGTCTCTGCCCTGAAGAAATTGCTTTTTATATTCTTCATCTACTTTTTGAGTCAATATCTCATCTTTTAAATCTCCTTCATAAACTATATAACTTAAATCCTTGTACACCTTACTTACATTACTCACTCCATCAAGATTCTTAATATCTTTTATAAGATTTTCGTCAATTGGAGCAACTTCGTTATCTTCAGATTTAGCAGTGTCTGCAAGTCCATGACGTATTTCTATATCCCCTAACATCATACCTTCAGCAGCTCTTTCTGGATTAGAGCTACTTATAATTGCAGATACAGTCAAAAATATTATACAACTTAGTGACATAGAAACTAAAACTAAAATAGCTTTGCGTCTATTTCTAAACACATTTGCAAATGCCATCTTATGAATTTTAGAACCACTTTTCCCTCTTTTAGACTTACGTTTAATCTTATTACTTTTATCACTATATCTTACAGCATCTATAGGAGATACAGAACTTACAATCTTAGCAGGTTTTTTGCATGACAATCTAACAGTTACATATGAAAATACAACGGCAAATACAAATATTAACGGATTAAAATATTCAAATGCAGTTTTATTTAATCCATCCATAAACTTACCAACTAGAGGAACAAACACTATTCCTATTAAAAATCCCAATAATAAACCTATTGGTATAGCTATTATACATAATCTATTAGCTTGTTTAATAATCAATTTTTTTAATTGATATGGCGATGTTCCTATTGTTTTTAATAATCCATAATATTTTATATCTTTAACAACTGAAATATAAAAAATATTATAAATTAATAAATATCCACTTAAAAGTATAAGCATTACAATTAAGATTATTGGTAATACATTTTTAACAACTTCTTTGAAAGTAGTTGCTTGTTTACTTAAATATATAGGATTTATAGTTGATTTTCCTGAATAAGGTTGGATTTTATCAGTTAGTTTATCAAATTTAGACTGCAAATCTTTATCATTAAAAAAATTAAAGGATATACTTGTAGGAGCTACTTCATTTGTTTTTTTGTAATTATCATAGAAAGCTTCACTCGTAAATACATCATGAAGAGGTATTGCTGTAGCTGTTTTGTATTCAAAATATCCAACTAGTTTAAATTTGAACGTTTCTTTTTCATTAGTTAGTACCCCATCTTTAGTTTTTGGAATTATTAATTTTACTTCAGCACCTATTTTATGAGGTATATCTAACATATCTAATATCTTTGTAGGCATGACTATTTCATCATTATTTTTTGGTAAACTCCCTTCAATCATCTCTACATTTGCAGCATTTTCAAGACTTTTTTTATCATAAACGGTTAAATTCACTGTCTGAGTTGAAAACTCTGGATTTTTTAAACTTGCTATGTTTTTTACTATTCCAATACTGTTTTTGTCTACTGAACTATCTTTTTTTATAATTTCAATTTGCCTATTACTTAAAGCTTGAAATTGAACATGGTTCTTTGTCCCATATTCCATAGCTTTGTAACTATTAAAAGCGTCCAACATACTATATCCCACTGTAAACAATGATGTAAACAAAACTGTTGTCAATACTATTGCAAGCACTGAAACTATATTTCTCATTTTATTTGTTTTGAAACTTCTATTACTTAACTTTTTTATAATTTCCTTATTGTTATTCTGTAACATTGTTCTCACCTCTATTTACAACTTTTCCATCCTCAATCCTTATAATTCTATCAGCCATTTGAGCAATTTGTTCATTATGAGTTATCATAATTATAGTTTGGCTAAACTTATTACTAGTAACTTTTAAAAGTCCTAGCACATCTTGTTCTGTTTTGCTATCTAAATTACCTGTTGGTTCATCAGCTAGTATTATTGATGGTTTTGTTGCTAAAGCTCTTGCAATAGCTACTCTCTGTTGCTGTCCTCCTGATAGATTATTTGGTAGGTCATCCACTTTTTGACTTAATCCTAAAACTTCTATTATCTCATCTATATATTTAGTGTCTATTTTACATCCATCAAGTTCTATAGGTAATACTATATTTTCATAAACATTTAGTATTGGAACTAAATTATAATTTTGAAATATAAAGCCTACATTACGTCTTCTAAATATTGTAAGTTCTTCATCATCCATAGCAAATATATCATTATTATCAACAATTACTTTTCCATCACTTGCTCTATCAAGTCCCCCTATCATATGTAACAAGGTACTTTTTCCACTACCTGAAGTCCCAACTATAGCTACAAACTCCCCTCTATTTATACTTATATTTATTCCATCTAAAGCTTTTACTATATTTTCACCTTTTCCATAATATTTTTTTAAATTATTAGTCTCCAGTATTTTCATAATCAAATCTCCCTCTTACTTTATTTTATATATTTTTTAATTGTATATTAAACTTTCACGCTTATTGATTCCTTACTTAGATATTATCATGTAAGCCCCTATCCAATCCTCACAGTGCTGTTATATTTTAGATATGAATTATAACAATTTTGAGATATTTTGTGATATTTATTGAAGTGAAACTAAAAATAGTGCATATAATGTTATCTAATAAACACTATATACACTACTTCTAAGAATTTTTGATTTTATTTTCAAGTTATATATTATAAACATCAATTTTAAATAAATGCTAAGTCTAATTTTTCATATAAATATTAAATGTAGTTCCAATATTTTTTTGAGAATCTACTTTTATATATCCATTCTGTTTATTTATAATTTCTCTTGCTAAGTACAATCCAACTCCAATACCTTCTATATTCCCAACTTCTCTACTTCTATAGAACCTTTTAAATATATTGTTTATTTCACTCTCATCTATACCCATTCCATTGTCACTTATGATAATTTTAGTGAATATATCCATTTTATCAGTCTTTATACTTATCTTTCCTTCCTCATTGGTATACTTTACTGCATTTTCTATAATATTAAATAAAGCTTCACTAGTCCACTTTTTATCGTGACAAACTTCAATTTTATCATCTAAATCAATTTCTAGTAATATATTTTTTTCTTCTAATTTTAAAAAGACTCCACTTAATGCACTTGCAATAGTATCACTTATTCTGCTTTTAGTCGTATTCAAAGATATAATACCAGTTTCTAACCTAGAAATTTTTATAAGTGCTTTTCCCAGCCAGTCCAATTTATTTACCTGACTTTGCATGTTTTCTAAAAACAATACTTGATTCTTTCTATCTAACTCTTTTTGTATTAGAGTCTCATTATACATAGATATATTAGCTATTGGTATTTTTATTTGATGCGATATATCTGATATTAAAGTTTTTATATTTTCTTTTTCCTCTGAATACTTGCTGTTTTTAACTTCCATAACCTCTATCATATATTTAATTTTATTTTGAACTTTTGCAGTTAAAGTATCTTTATTTAAATCAAAGTGCATATTTTTATTACCCGATATAAATTCATCTATGTTATATATGATATTGCTACTAAATTCAACTATGTCTTTTCTTATTTTATATACAAAAAATAACGATATAAAAAACATAGTAAATATAAAAATTAAAATTATACAATTAATATTTACAATAAATTCAGCTAAGTCAGGATGCACATATAAAATTTTGTTAGTTTGCATTCTTATTATTATTAAGGATAAACATGACACTATGAAATATATAATAGAAATGTTCTTGTAATAGTTCTTATTTAAACTTTTATTATTTTTCATCTTGTTCACCAACCCACATATAACCTATTCCATAAATAGTTCTTATGTACTTATGCTTTGATGTTTTCTGGTCTATTCTCTTTCTCAATCTATTTATATTTACAGTCAATGCATGTTCTTCCATATACTCACTATCATTGTCCCATATTGCATCTATCAATGCTTGTCTTGTAACTATTTCATTTTTATGTTGCACCAATTTCTTTAGAATTCTATATTCTATAGGTGAAAGGATTATATTTTCGCTATTTCTAGTTACAGTCATATTATCAAAATTAAATTCAAATTCTCCCTCAAATAAGACCTCTTCTTGTATTTCAACATTACATCTTCTAAGCAGTGCTTTTATTCTTTGTATCAATATGTTTATACTAAATGGCTTTGTTATGTAATCATCTGCTCCTATCTTAAATCCATTTACAATATCAGATTCCATATCACATGCTGTCAAAAACAGAATACCTACTTTTGAACTAGCTCTTATTTCTTTGCACAAGTCAAATCCATTTCCATCAGGAAGATTTACATCTAATATCATTAAATCTATTTTTTCTTTCTCAAATTTCTCTTTAGCTTCTTTTAGACTATATGTTGGTACAACTCGAAATCCATCACTTTGTAAGTTAAAACATATACCATTATTAAGCATAATATCATCTTCTACAACCATTATAGTTTCCATTTTATTTCCTCCATATTTTTTATACACATTAAATCATTGAGTTTCCTATTTTATTATACTAATTTTATTTTCTAAAAAACTATTATTCTCTTAAGTTTTCATTAATTCAAAATAAAAAGAGTGTATATTTAGTAATTTTAACTAATATACACTCTTCATTTTTTATAAGTTTATAAATATTCTATTTTAGTTTACCATAGTCTTCATCAGATACAGGCTCCAACCATTCATTGAAGGCTCCCTCTGCTGGTACTTCTACAGCTAGATGCTGAAACCAACTATCTGGTGCAGCTCCATGCCAGTGTTTTACATCTGGTGGTATATTAACTACATCACCTGCATGCAATTCCTGAGCTGGTTTTCCAAACTCTTGATAATATCCTCTACCTCCAGTTACAAGTAAAATCTGTCCACCCTTATGATGTATGTGCCATGAATTGATTGTAGAAGGAGCAAAAGTCACATTACCAATTCCCACACCCTTAGTAGTAAGCATATTTAAATAACATTCTCCTGTAAAATACTGTGCAAATGCTTTGTTTTCTTCCCCAATAGGGAAAACTGCTCCTGTACCTAAATCTCTTTCTCTATCCATATTTAATACCTCCTATGCCTTGCTTAACTATTCTTACATTTTTAGTATACGACTTAAAGTTAACTCAAGGTCAATAGCTTTTCAGTATTATCATAATTTAATTTTTGGATTAACTTTATTCTTTTAAGTCATCATAACTTGTTATAGATTTTTTTACATTCAGTAATTGGTCTACAAATTGATTCGCAGGAGCATTTAAAATATTTTCAGGAGTATCATATTGTTGAATGACTCCATGATTCAATACTAAAGTTTTTGTACCCAAAATCAAGGCCTCATAAATATCATGTGTAATAAAGATAATCGTAATTCCTGTTTTTTTATGAATTTCTTTTATCTCTTTTTGTAACTGTTTTCGTGTAATTTCATCAACAGCTCCAAAAGGTTCATCCATCAATAAGATTTCTGGTGAAGAAGCTAAAGCACGTGCAATCCCTACACGCTGTTGCTGACCACCTGATAATTCAGATGGGTATCTTGTTTTCATATCATTTGGTAATCCCACGATTTGCATCCATTTGTCTACAGCATTTTTTATCTCTAACTTATTTTTTCGATTAAGGAGATTTGGCACATATGAAATATTTTCTTCAACAGTCATATGAGGAAAAAGAACACTTCCCTGCACACAATAGCCTATTTTTCTTCTTAATTTAATTAAGTCCTCATTTTTAATGTCTGTTTTATTAATTAAAATATCTCCTCCATCTGGCAAAATAAGACCATTAATCATTTTTAGAAGTGTTGTTTTTCCACTTCCAGATGACCCAATAACAGTTAAAAATTCTCCTTTTTCTATATCTAAATTTAGATTATTTATGATTGTTTTATCATTATATTGTTTTTCAATATTTTTAAATTGTATAATAGGTGTCATTATATTTCCTCCAATTATAAAAGTCCCTTTTTGTTCAAAAACTCATGTGCAACTTCTCTAGGCTCTAAATTATTATTTTCTACATCGTAATTCAATTTAGCCATCTCTTTATCAGTTAAAATATTTTTAACCATCTGGAATACTTTTGAAAGCTCTGGGTGTTCCTCTAACACCTCTGAACGAATAACATTTCCACATTGATAAGATGGATAAAAGCTTTTATCATCATTTAAAACTACAACATCTGAAACACTATACTGACCATCAGTTGTAAATATAGGCATTACATCAATTTTTCCCTCATTGATTGCCTGATATTTAAGTCCAATATCTAAATCAACTGTGTTTTTAAAGTGTAAGTCATAGGTATTGCATAGTGGAGTATAGCCATCTTCTCTTTCATAAAAATCATACTCTGCACCAAATGTCAATTTAGAAGATATATCTCTCAAATCTGAGATATTCTTTAATTTATATTTATCTGCAATTTCTTTTCTGACTGCCAACGCATAACTATTAGAAAAACCATACATCCCAGTCCACTGCATTTTAAGTTTAGTTTTATATTCAGATTGTAATTTCTCAAACATATTTTCAGTGTATAATTCATTTTTCTTCAGTACCATATTCCATCCTGTCCCTGTATACTCTGGATAAATATCAAATTCTCCATTCTCCATAGCTGGCTGAATATTGGATGTTCCTCCGCCTACACCTTGTGTAATTTCTACTTTTAAATCTGTATTTTTTTCAATTAAAATATCCAACATTTCACCAAGAATATATTGTTCAGTCATTGGTTTTGTAGCAATATGAATAGTTTGAGTCTTTGCAGAGTTAAAAAAATAAGATGTAAAGATAGTTGTTATGAGGATAAGACTTCCTAGAATGGCAAATACTTTTTTCCTATTTTTCTTTTTTCTTTTTCTTTGTAAAAATCTTTCTACTAATCCTAGAATAAAATCAAATAACAAAGCCAATAGAGCAATAAGAATGCTTCCAGTGACTGTCATTACTGTGTTGTTTGTTGTGATTCCTCTATATATAGCTACCCCCAGACCACCAGCACCTATAAATGAAGCGATACCAGTCAATGCAATTGTCATAATAACCATGTTTCTAATCCCAGACATAATAACAGGTAAGGCTAGTGGAAGTTTTATTTTATATAGTATCTGAAAGTCTGTACTTCCCATACCTTTCGCTGCTTCAAGTATATTTTTATCTACGTTAGTAATTCCAGTATATGTATTTCTAACCATAGGTAATAATGCATATATAGTAAGAGCAATAACAGCTGTAGTATTTCCAATTCCAGATAATGGTATCAAAAAACCTAACATAGAAATAGATGGTATAGTGTATAGAAAATTGATAGTCCCCAAGATGGGCTTAGAAGACTTGTGAAATTCACTTACAATGATACCAATTATACCACCTAAAACAATTGCAATTATTATAGAAATAATAGAAATTGTCAAATGTTCGATGGATAGTTTTATAAAAAAATCACTTCTTTCAGATAATAGCGTTAGCATATCGTTTAGCATTACTTACACTCCTTTTATGAGTTTTACTTAATAAGATTCAAATTATAAAATTATAGTTTAGTTATAGACTGCATCTTACTACACTAAGTAAATTATTCCATAAATTACATGTTAAGGTCATAATATCAAACTTTCAAGTAGACACTAAAAAGTAACTAATAGAAAATCCTACCTTGTCAATCTTCATGAAAATAATAAAAAATGTCAGAACCGTTAAAAACTTGCTATTTAAACGGATTTCTGACACTATATTTAATTAAATTTGAATATTTATCATATTATTTATTATTGTTAAACTTAACTATCATATTATATACCCATTATATTTACTCATATATCATCTATATTTATTGTATTTTATTTATTATACTATATATTTTGCTGTTAGCGATATTTTATTGTTAGACAATTGTTTTGGAGTTCCTTCAAAGATTACTTTCCCACCTTTTGTCCCTCCCTCAGGACCCATATCAATAATCCAATCTGCTCTTTTAATTATATCTATATTATGTTCAATTATGATAACTGTATTTCCATTATCTACAATCTCTTCAATTATACTTATAAAATTTTCAATGTCAGCCATATGAAGACCTGTTGTCGGCTCATCTAATATATACACTGAACTTTCCTTATTTAATTCATTAGCAAGCTTTAATCTTTGACACTCTCCTCCAGATAATGTATCCAGAGTTTGCCCTAAAGTAAGGTATCCGATTCCCATTTTTTCAATGCACTGTAATTTCTTTTTAATCTGTTTTAGACTAAAAAATTCAATCGCATCTGAAACCGACATTTCAAGAATTTCTATTATATTTTGCCCTTGAAATCTATATTCTAAAACTTCTTTTTTAAATTTTTTTCCTTCACAAATATTGCAAGTGCTTTTTATACTTTCCATAAATGCAAGGTTTGTTTGTACTGTTCCAGAGCCTTTACAATTATCACAAGCTCCTTCTGAGTTTGAGCTAAACAAAGACGCTTTAACACCATTTACTTTTGCAAAACTGTTTCTTATATCGTTCATAATTCCACTATATGTTGCTAAGCTTGACCTAGAATTAGCTGATACAGGGCTTTGGTCTATTAATACAGCATCTGTATTTTGCTTTAAAAATTCATGTTTAATTAATGTACTCTTACCAGCTCCTGCTACTCCTGTCACTAAAGTTAATACACCTTTAGGTATCTTTATAGATATATTTTTTAAATTGTTTTTATTACAATCTTTAACCTCTAAATATCCTCTATGTTCTCTTACATTTTCCTTAATAGAAAGAGCTTTATTTAAGGCATTTCCTGTCAATGTCCCACTTGAAAGCAACTTTTCATAACTTCCTTCATATACAACTTTACCCCCATACCTACCAGCTTTTGGACCTACATCTACAATGTGGTCTGCAATTTTAATAACATCTGGGTCATGCTCAACAACTATAATTGTATTTCCTTTATCACGTAATTTTCTTAGAAGATTATTTAATTTATAAACATCTCTTGGATGAAGACCTATACTTGGCTCATCAAAAATATACATCAAATCTACAAGGTTACTATTTAAATATTTTACCATCTTTACACGCTGAGATTCTCCACCTGATAGTGATGATGTTTCCCTATCTAAAGTTAAGTACCCTAGACCTATATCTATGATGTTATTTAGTTTTTCTAGTATTCCTTTAAGTAGAGGTTGTGCTTCTGGCTCATTTATATCTTTAATAACCTTAACTAATTCATCAAGTTGCATACTTGTCAAGTCTGCAATATTGTAGCCATTAATTAAAGATTTATATACGCTTTCATGAAGTCTTCTTCCATTGCAAACAGGACACTTGTCTTCTATAAGGAGTTTACTCAATTTTTTCTTAGTAGTCTCAGAAATTTCTCCTTCTTTACTTAGATATAGACGATTAAACTTAACCATTAAGCCTTCATATGTCATATTTATTTTTCCAGTTTCTTCTACTATAATCTTTTCTGGCTCACCATATAAAAATTTTTTCAGCTCTTTCTCTGAATAATCACATATTTTCTTATCAATATTAAAGTATCCTGATTTGGCAAATATATTCCAGTGCCAAGAACCCACTCCGAAACCTGAAAGCAAAATAGCACCCTCATTTAGCGATTTATTCATATCAAGAATATGCTTCATGTTAGGTATTAGTTTTTTCCCAAGCCCATGACAATCTGGACACATACCATTGACATCATTAAAGGAAAACATGTTAGCATTACCTATATGCTTGCTTCCAAATCTAGAATATAAAGCCCTTAAAAAGGAATTTACATCTGTGATAGTACCTAAGGTTGACCTTGAATTACCTCCAAGTCTACTTTGGTCTATAATAATCGGTGTTGATAAATTTTCTATACAATCAGCTTTAACTTCTCCATACTTAGGTAAAAAACTTCTTACAAAAGTACTAAATCTCTCATTTAATTGACGTTGTGATTCTTTTGCAATTGTTTCAAAAACAATAGATGATTTTCCAGAACCAGATACGCCTGTAAATATAGTTATTTTTCTTTTTGGTATTTTTAATGAAATATTATCTAGATTATTTTCCTTACATCCTTTTAAAACTATAAATTCATTACCCATACTTTAACCTCCTAAATTGTTTTTATAGCAAATTATAGCACGTGACCTATCCCTTGGTTGTATACTGTAGGGTTTAAAATTTCATATAAAAAGTCTGTATAAACTTATTAATAGCATAAAAAAAGTACCTCAAAATGATTTTTAAAATCATAACTGAGATACTAAACCTTGTCTAATCATAATATATTCTTATTATTCTCAAATACTTTTTTATCATTAGTAAATAATATTTTTAAGATACCTTTATGTAAATTACTTTAATCTTCACTTAACACAGACGTAAGTTCAGGGTCATTTAAAAGGTTTTCAAAATAGCTATGTGCTGAGATATACCCTATACCATACATTTTTCGTTTTGAATTTACAACCTTATATTCATAACACGCACTTTTGACCTTACTATAATCATTAAAATTAGTTGCTTTATAAATAGTTCTTTCATTTCTTGGTATGTACTTTACATATTTTGGTTTTATAAAATACAAGTCATCTTTTATCTTATGTTCACGTTTAAGCTTCTTTAAAACTGCCCCATTTTTTCTATGCATTATATGGTCATCGTACTTATAATGATGAGCTATATGAGTGACATCCCCCTTAAATTTATGTTCAAAATCTAATATTGTCTTTTCCATTAACTTATAATGTGTCCCCTCTTTTTTATCTATATCAGCAAGTATAATTATATTTTGTTGTTTTACTCCAAGCTCTTTTAGTGCTGACTTAAATTCATTGTTCCTAAGCTCTTCCTTTTGCTTCCTAGTTAAATTTCTAAATTTAGTATTAGCTCTAAAAACGTTCACTCCAGAGCCATCTGATACCAACACAACATATACATTATCAGTTCCACATTGTTTTATTGCATTAACAATAGCACTTCCTCCCCATAAGACTTCATCATCTTGATGCTGTGGGTAAAATACAGCATTAGATTTAAATTTTCTGCTATTGCTCTGTGGAATAGGTGTCTCAAGTTTACCATTAAGGTTAATAGCCATTATAAATATCATAAACAGTATTAATATACTTATGACTATGTGCTTTTTTTTGTTTTCCATTCTTAAAATTTTCTCCTTTTTATCAATTCAAATATCTTGTAAATTTTTGTTGTAAATAGGTTAAAATACACAAATTATTTTACAATAATTTGTAGCTTTATACAATCTTTGACACAAGGCACAATAAACTAAAAAAGCTCTCCAATCGCAATATTACAAATACTGCAATTAGAAAGCCCTTTAATTCTTAAAATTTATTAAGTTTATCTTTCTCAACATATCTTAGATTTCTTTCTTAACATCTTTTAACATATAACTCTTATTTTTAATGAATTATATTTAAATTTCTATATTAATACTGATATTTTAATATTTCACTATTAATGCTACTATTTTAATATTCCACATTCATTTTATTCTACATTTCCTTTAAAATTTCAATCAACTCTTCTTCACTATACATATATTTCTCGTTACAGAACTGACATCCAACTTCTGCCTGTTTATCTTCTTCTATTATTTGAGCCAAAGATTTTTTCCCTATTGCCACTAAAGCAGTTTTCACTCTTTCCTTTGAGCACTCACACTCAAATCCAACTTCACAAGTATCAAGTACTTTAGGCTCTAAACCATCTAAAACTCTATTTAATATATCTTCTGGTAAGTTTCCTTCCTTTAACATATTAGTTATTGAAGGTAATTTAGCTACATTTTCTTCTAATTTTGCGATAGTTTCTTCTTCTGCATCTGGCATTAATTGAACTATAAAGCCTCCAGCAAACTCAACTTCATCCTCTTTTGTAAGAACACCTAAAGCTACCACTGATGGAGTTTGTTCTGACACTGCAAAGTAATAAGTAAAGTCTTCTGCAATTTCTCCACTTACTAATGGATAAGTTCCATTATATGGCTCTCTAAGACCTAAGTCTTTAATAACTTTTACAACACCTTCTGTCCCCACTGCTGCTGCAACATTCAACTTTCCATTTGGATAATCTTCAACTTCTACATGAGGATTTCCTACATAGCCTTTTACTATCCCCTTAGAATTTGCTGTTGCGATGATAGTTCCAATTGGTCCACCACCTTTTATTATTACAGTCAATTTATCACTGTCATTTTTCATCATCAATCCCATTATAGATGTTGCTGTTAATGTTCTACCAAGTGCTGCTGTTGCTACTTTTGTAGTTTCATGTAATCTTCTAGCTTCTTCTACTGTATTTCTAGTAGTTGCAACAAATGCTCTAACTTGACCATTTCCTGATGTCGCTCTTAGTACATAATCTTTCATCTGTATTCCTCCACATTTTGTTAATCATACTATTTTTCTATATTATTATTTTTTTCTATATTACTACTTTAAATTACTTTAATTTTTAATACAGAAAACTTTACCTTTTTTATTTTTACCAATAATATTTTATATTAATAACACTTCTTTTTGTACACAACAAGAAAAGCTTTATTTTTTACATACAAAGAATATCCTTTGACTTTCTTCATTAGGTTTTTCAAATGTAAAATCTCCATAAGATTTTATATCCCTAAATCCAGATTTTTTAAGCATATCAATTATTTCATCCTCAGTATATGCCCTTTGTTGATGTACTTCTTCAAATCTTTCAAACTTTCCATCTTCATCTTTAATAAAAAATGTCAGTTCCATTTCAATCAAATTTTCTTCATCATCAAAGTAATTTTGCCACATATAAGCTATATCTTCTCTGTTTTCTCCATACATATTATCTCCTAATATATTGGCTAATTTATAAAATGAACTTATATCAAATATAAAGATTCCATCTTTCTTTAATAATTCATATGTTTTTGAAAATACATTTTCTAAATCATCATCATAAGTTATATAATTAAATCCATCACAAGCACAAAGTACACAATCCAAATCGGATATATCAAAGTCCAGCTCTGATATATCTTGTTGAAGTAAAACTAACTCTACGCCTTCTTTTTCTGCCTTTTCTCTTGCTACACTAAGCATTTCATCAGATATATCAATTCCAGCTATATCATAGCTCTTTTTAGTTAATGGAATTGTGAGATTACCTGTACCACATGCTAATTCCAATATATTTTTTACTTTTACACCTTCATTAGCTATTATATCTTCTATATATTTAACCCATCCATCATAATCAACTTCATTCATAAGTTCATCATATACAAACGCAAAATCACTATATTGACTCATCCTTTTTATTCTGCCCCTCCACAATCTTTCTCAGCCTCTTTTTGCGTGATGTAAGCATACCTCCAATTCTTCCAGCTTCTTTAGCTGTAAGTCCTGCCCACCCACGTTCTCCAACTTTGTCCATAAGACCTAGTTCAGAGGCTATCTCATATTTCATTATATCATCATTTGTCAATATTTTAGTATTCTTGCCATTAGTTATCTTCTTTTCTCTTTTCATATTTTCTTTCAAAAAAATCACCCCTTCTTATTTGTATTTTTGTCAATTAAAAGAAATTTATACAAATAAGTAAGGGGTATTTATCAATTCATATGTTTTTAAATATAAGTATTTTAAACTTATAACTTTTTAAAATTATTCTTTCTAAGTATGTGTTATTTATAATTTTAATATATGTTATTTACAGTCTTACCAAAAAAATTGACCTTTTTCTCTAAGCTATCTACAACTTATTCATTGCAAAACTGAATATATTTTAATCTATTGCTTTTTTATATTTTAATAGTTTTGCATAGACATTTAGTGCATTCACACATATTTTTTCATCAAAGTTAAAGTTTATATTATGAAGTCCATTTACAAATCCTTTTTTCTCATTTCTTGAACCCAACATAAAGAACAGTCCTGGAACTTCTTTTTGATAATAAGAGAAATCTTCTGATATCATAAGTGGGTCTAATTCTATAGCCGTATCCTTTCCAACAGCTTCTACAAACTCTTTATATAAGTCCTTATCGTTTTTAACAGCTATATAATCATCCATAATATTTATATTTACTTTACAGTTATAAGACAATTCAAAGCCTCTAGCTAGTTCTTTAACTCTAAGTTTCATTCTCTCATACACTTCTGGATTAAAACATCTAATAGTGCCTTCCATCTTTATATTTTCAGCTATTATATTTCTTCTAGCCCCTCCTTCAATTCTACCTATAGTCAACACTGCATTGTCTATTGGACTTATATTTCTTGATACTATAGTTTGAAGTGAACTTATAAAGTTTGAAGCTATCACTATACCATCAATTCCATTCTGTGGCATAGCTCCATGTCCACTTTTAGATACTATTTCTATATCAATATCTCCTATTTGAGCCATGAAGTATCCTTCTCTTGTACCTACATAACCTTCTGGTAATTCTGGGTATATATGAAGCCCATATATCTCATCCACATTGTATTTTTTAAGCACACCTGCATCTATCAATGCTTTTGCTCCACCTGGTCCTTCTTCTGCTGGTTGGAATATAAATACAACATTATCATTTAAATCTTCTTTATTATCATTTAAATACTCAATTAATCCAAGCAATATAGTAGCATGTCCATCATGGCCACATAAGTGTTTTACACCTTCTTCACTACGAAGACCATCTATATCAGCTCTAAAAGCTATATCTTTTCTTGGTCTTTTACCTTCTATCACACCTACTATTCCTGTTTCTAAATAAACTTCATATTCAACTCCTATTTTGTCAAGATAATCCCTTATATATTTTGAAGTCTTATACTCTTTTCTTCCAATTTCTGCAATAGGATTTAATGCATTCCTATGCTTGTAAAGTTGTTCTTGTAAATACGATGCCTCTCTCATGTAATCTCCTCCAAATTATAATTTATTATAAAAATATTTCTATATCTCTTATAATTAAAATATTATATAATATACTTTCATATTTAAAAATAAAAAACTAAATTGAATATAAAAATATTTTGCATTATTAAATAATTCACCATTAATAATAATTCCCCTGTTTCATAAATCAAAACAGGGGAATTATTATTGAAAAATTTTTAATTTTAGCAAGAGAAGAAGTGTTTAGCAAGTCCACCTTTTGCAGTTTCTTTGTATTTATCCATCATATCGATACCAGTTTCTTTCATTGTTTCAACGACTTGGTCCAAGGAGACAGAATGTGAGCCATCAGTTAATAATGCATACTTAGCTGCATCATAAGCTCTTTGAGCTGCCATTGCATTTCTTTCTATACATGGAATTTGGACATATCCATATACAGGGTCACAAGTCATTCCTAGATGATGTTCAAGTGCTATCTCTGCTGCATATTCAATATGGTCTATAGTACCACCCTTTAAATACGCTACTGCCGCTGCTGCCATCGAACAAGCTGCTCCAACCTCACCTTGACATCCTACTTCTGCACCAGATATTGATGCATTAGTTTTTATTATATTTCCAATTATTCCAGCTACAAGTAATGCTTCAATTATTTTTTCATCATCGTATTTATAAAAATCTTGCATTGCAAAGAATATTCCTGGTATTACCCCAGCAGAACCACAAGTCGGTGCTGTAACTATTATATTACCAGAAGCATTTTGCTCTGAAGCTGCTAGTGCATATGCATATACAAGTGTTGAAAAACTTTTATCTTCTTGATACGCTTTATAAAAATTATTTGCTCTTCTTTTTAATAATAATTTACCTGGTATTACTTCATCTGTGCTTAGTCCATCATCAATAGATTTTCTCATAGCATCTTTTATAGTTTTTATATAGTCTTTTATATCAGATGGTTCACATTCTAACACAAAATCAACTAAAGTTTTATTATTTTCTTTACACCATTTCACTATTTCATCCATAGTGTCTAAGTGATATATACTATTGCTTTTACTGTTTCTTTGACCTTCTTCTGCTATAGTTCCTCCACCAACAGAATATACAGTCCATTCAGCTGTCACATTTCCATCTTTATCTAAAGCTTCAAACTTCATTCCATTTGGATGAAAATCTTTTATTATATCTTCCTCCCAAACGATTTCAACTTTCTTTGGAGCTATAGTTTTTTCAATTATATAATCTGTTAAGTGACCTTTTCCTGTAGCAGCTAAACTACCATATAATATTGCTCTAAAACTTTCTGCATCTGGATTTTCATTTTTAAATCTTTCCGCTGCTCTTTGTGGCCCCATAGTATGAGAACTTGAAGGTCCACTTCCTATTTTAAAAAGTTCCTTTAAAGTATCCATATTATTCCTCCTAAATTTTCTATGTTAATGCTTATTATTTATTTTTACGCACATATTTATTATAACCTAAATATATTAATTATTAGTTATTAAATTCGCATAAAATTTATTTTTTATTTCCATTTTGGTATATTTTATTAAATTAATATGCATATTTTGAGAATAAAACATTTATTTTAAATTTTTTTAATATTAATATAATATAAATATCTTACTTTATACAGTTAAGATATTAACTATACCTATTAAAATTAATTAATTTGTACTATAATTATTATTGTACTTAAAAAATTAAATTTAAATAAAAAAGGAGATTTGATTATATGTTATTTAAAGGTTCTGCTGTTGCTTTAGTTACCCCATTTACGGAGGATAACAATGTCAACTTTGAAAAATTAGGTGAATTAATCGAATACCATATTGAAAATGACACAGATGCACTAGTTGTTTGTGGAACAACAGGTGAAGCTACTACTATGAGTGAATCTGAGATTTTTGCTGTAATAAAATATACAGTTGAAAAAGTCAACAAGAGAATACCAGTTATAGCAGGTACTGGTTCAAACAATACTATGTTGTCTGTTCATATGAGCCAAGAAGCTGAAAAATTGGGAGTGGATGGTCTTTTAATCATAACTCCTTACTATAATAAGACTAATGAAAAAGGTCTTAAACTTCACTTTGAAACAATAGCAAAAAGCGTTAAATTACCAATTATTTTATATAATGTACCAGGAAGAACTAAGGTAAATATAAAGCCATCTGTTGTGGCTGAGCTTGCTAAAATAGATAATATAGTTGCTGTGAAGGAAGCTAGTGGAGATTTAGCTCAGGTTGCAGAAATAGCTAAATTAGTGCCTAAAGACTTCGCTATATACTCCGGTAATGATGATACTATACTACCTCTATTATCATTAGGTGGAAGTGGTGTTATCTCTGTACTTGCTAATATATGCCCTAAAGAAACCCATGATTTAGTAACTAAATTCTTTGAAGGTGACATTGAAGGCTCTAAAAAATTACAACTTGATATGGATACTTTAATTGACGCCTTATTTATAGAAGTAAATCCAGTTCCAGTTAAAACTGCTATGAATATTTTAGGTTTTAATGTTGGAGATTTAAGACTTCCTTTAGCTGAAATGGAAGAAGCTAATCTTAATGTCTTAAAACAAGAATTGACAAATTTTGGATTTAAATTTTAGCAATATTTCTATAAATAAGTTGATTTTTTCTAAAATATGTATTATTATTAGAATAATCAAATTTTAATATCCTATTAACCTAGGGTAGAGGTAGCTGTAAATAAGAGTATCCAATAGGAGCTGGCAAGCGTTAATGATTGGAAAAAGGATTTATAGCCGAAGAAAATATTTCTTGCAATAATATTTTCTGGGATTACACATAAGATGTGTAATACTGTCACTTATTTGTATAGGTGATGAGCTACAGGGTTTACTTTGAGTGATAAACTAGACGTACAAAGTATACCTTTGTACGTTTTTTGTATATAATTAAAGTTGTTAATATAATATTAAAGTTTTTAGACATATAAAAATATTAACATATCTTACTTGTATAGCTAAAATCAAATAATGTTTTAATAATTAAAAATTGGGGTGAATTTAATATGAAAAAAGTAAATGTGGCAATAGTTGGTGCTACTGGAATGGTAGGTAGAACATTTTTAAAAGTATTAGAAGAAAGAAATTTTCCAATAGAAAATCTATTTTTATTCTCTTCTTCTAAATCTGCTGGTTCTAAAGTAATGTTTTGTGGTAAAGAATATATAGTAGAAGAATTAAAAGAAACTTCATTTACTGATAGAGGAATACAAATAGCGTTATTCTCTGCTGGAGGAAGCATTAGTGAAAAATATGCTCCAATAGCTGCATCAAATGGAATCTTGGTAGTAGATAACTCTAGTCAATGGAGAATGAATCCAGATGTTCCTTTGGTTGTTCCTGAGGTAAATCCAGAAGCTATAAAAAAACATAAAGGTATAATAGCTAATCCAAACTGCTCTACTATACAAGCTATGGTTCCTCTTAAACCTCTTGATGACAAATACAAAATTAAGAGAGTTGTTTACTCTACTTACCAAGCTGTATCTGGTTCTGGTGTTAAAGGGGTTGAAGATTTAGAAAAAGGAATGACTGGTAATCCTACTGGATTCTATCCACATCAAATTTCTTATAACTGTCTTCCTCATATAGATTCATTTACTGAAAATGGATATACTAAGGAAGAAATGAAAATGGTAAACGAAACTATGAAAATACTTGATAACTACGACTTAAAAATAACTGCAACTACTGTAAGAGTTCCAGTAAAAAATGGTCATAGTGAATCTATAAACATTGAGTTTAATAATCCATTTGAATTAGAAGACTTAGTAAAAACACTTGAAGAAGCTCCAGGAGTTGTAGTAGTTGATAATCCTGCTAAAAATGAATATCCAACTGCTGTAGAATTTGATGATAGAGATGAAGTGTTTGTTGGAAGAATTAGAAGAGACTTTAGTGTTGATAATGGTGTAAACCTTTGGGTTGTTGCTGACAATATAAGAAAAGGTGCTGCAACTAATGCAATCCAAATAGCTGAAATGGCTATATCATATGATTTAGTATAGTATACAAATTTGTATAAATATATGATTTTGTAAAATATTAATAATAAGTAAAGATAAGCATTAGAAGTAACTGTAATATAAAACACAAAACTAAAAAAGAGGGGATTGATTTTTTATGATATTTAAAGGTTCTGCTGTTGCTCTAGTTACTCCATTTACAAAGGATAGCAAAGTTGATTTTGACAAATTAGGTGAATTAGTTGAATACCAAATCGCTAACGGTACTGATGCTATAGTAGCTTGTGGTACTACTGGCGAAGCTAATACTATGACTGATGAAGAACAACTTGCTACTATTAAGTATGTTGTTGAAAAAGTTAATAAAAGAGTTCCTGTTATCGCAGGAAGTGGTTCTAATGATACTATGCACTCAGTTAATTTAAGTCAAGAAGCTGAAAAATTAGGAGTAGATGCTCTATTAATAATAACTCCTTATTACAATAAAGCCAATAAAGCTGGACTTAAACGTCATTTTGAAACAATCGCTAACAGTGTTAAACTTCCAATTATACTTTACAATGTACCTGGAAGAACTTGTGTTAATATAAGCCCTAGTCTCATAGTTGAACTTGCTAAGATAGATAATATAGTTGCTGTAAAGGAAGCTAGTGGGGACTTAGGACAAGTTGCAGAAATAGCTAGCTTAGTTCCAGACGACTTTGCTATCTACTCTGGTAATGATGATACTATACTTCCTTTATTGTCTTTAGGAGGTCAAGGAGTTATATCAGTACTTGCTAATGTTTGCCCTCAAGAAACACACGATTTAGTAGCTAAATTCTTTGAAGGCGATATAGAAGGTTCTAGAAAATTACAACTTGGTATGGATGCTTTAATCGCTGCTTTATTTATAGAAGTAAATCCTATACCAGTTAAGACTGCAATGAATTTATTAGGATTCAATGTTGGAGATTTAAGACTTCCTCTAGCAGAAATGGACCCAGCAAACTTAGAGGTATTAAAGAAAGAATTAGTTAACTTTGGACTAAAAGTTAATGCATAGTACAAATTAATGCATGATAAAAGACTAAGTTTGGTCAAAAGTTAGCCCTTAATCATAGGAGGAAATTATGTTAAAAGTTATAGCAACTGGTTATGATGGAAAAATGGGCAAGATTTTAGCCGATACTATAAGAGATGATAGTGAACTAGAATTAGTTTGTGTTGCAGCTAGAGGTATGGATAGCTGTGAAGGCAATCTTAAAATTTATGAAGATATGAATACTATAGTTGAAGAAGCTGATGTAGTTATAGATTTTTCTCATCACTCTAATTTAGATAATATTTTATCTTATGTTTTAAAAACTAAAACTCCTTTAGTAATTGCTACTACTGGATATAATGATGAAGAAATTAATAGAATACATGAAGCGGCTAAAGTTATTCCTGTATTCCAATCATATAATATGTCTCTTGGTGTAAATGTATTAGTGAAATTGGTTAAAGATGCAGCTAAATTATTAGAAGGATTCGATATAGAAATAATAGAAAAACATCACAACAGAAAAGTAGATGCCCCAAGTGGTACAGCTGTTATGATTGCTAACGCTATAAAAGAGGTTTTACCAAACGTTGAAAATAATTATGGTAGATATGGGCGTAGTGCAAAAAGACAACCAAATGAGGTTGGTATCCATGCTATAAGAGGTGGAAATATTGTTGGTGAACATGATGCTCTATTTGCTGGAGATAATGAAGTCCTTACAATAAGTCATCAAGCTCAATCTCGTGGTATTTTTGCAAGTGGTTCTATAGCTGCTGCTAAATACTTGGTTAAACAAAAACCAGGATTTTATAACATGGATAGCATGTTAGGATAGTAAAAATCTATATCACAAGTAAAAAATATAAACAAGTAAAAATATATGATATAACAAATAAATTTACTCAATATTATGCTAAAATAATAATGCTATTAAAAAATAAATAGTAGTAAGTATATACTAAAGTTGATAAATTAGTATATCTGAGTATATAATAAAAGAAATATAATGAAATACAAGGAGAATTAACAAATGGTAAATTTAAACGATGCTTATGAAATAGCAAGATATATAAAAGAAGTTAAAAAGAAAACACCTGTTAAAGTATATGTAAATACTAACTCTTTACATTTCCAATCAACTGATAAATTTAAAGTATTTGGAAACAATGGTTCTTATGTATTTGTAGGTGACTATGAAGATATAATGGAAGTATTAGATAAACATGGTAACGATATAATAGATACTCATGTGGAATATGATAGAAGAAATTCTGCTATTCCTCTAAAAAATACTTTAAGTGAACATGCAAGAATCGAACCAGGTGCAATAATAAGAGATATGGTTACTATAGAAAAAAATGCTGTTGTAATGATGGGAGCTGTTATAAATATAGGAGCTGTTATCGGTGAAGGTTCTATGGTAGATATGAATGCTGTTATTGGTGCTAGAGGTACTCTTGGTAAAAATGTTCATTTAGGCGCTGGTGCTGTTGTTGCTGGTGTTTTAGAGCCACCTTCTGCTACTCCTGTTATAGTTGAAGATGATGTTTTAATAGGAGCTAATGCAGTTGTTCTTGAAGGTGTTAGAATCGGTAAAGGTGCTGTTGTTGCAGCTGGTGCTGTTGTAACTACTGATGTAGAAGCTGGTGCTGTTGTTGCTGGTTCTCCTGCTAAAGTTATAAAAATGAAAGACGAAAAAACGGCTGACAAGACTAAACTTATGGAAGACCTTAGAAGCTTAGACTAATTATAAAATAATATTATTGATTAAAAGGTGTCTCTATATGAATTTAATTCATTAGAGACACCCTCTTTTTTATAGCTATTTAATTTATCTTTGTTACATCACCTTAATTTACTTGCATGCAATTTAAACATTTTTAATTTATTGATTTTCTTACACTCTAATTAAAATATCCTTAATTTACTGATTTTCTTATATACAAGCTAAGCACTCTTGATTTTATTACATATTAATTAAATACTCTTAATTTAATGATATTACTTTTATACTAATAAATTGAGCCACTATTTACTACTGGTTGTGCATCTTTATTACCACAAAGAACAACCAATAAATTGCTCACCATAGCTGCTTTATGTTCCTCATCTAAAGTCACGACATTATTCTCACTTAAATTAGTTAATGCCATCTCTACCATACTTACAGCCCCCTCAACAATCTTTTTACGTGCTGCTATTATAGCTTCTGCTTGTTGGCGTTGTAACATAGCCGCTGCAATCTCTGGTGCATAAGAAAGGTGAGTAATTCTTACTTCACATACTTCAATTCCTGCAATATCTACCCTAGATTGTAATTCTTTTTGTAATTTATCTGCTATCTCTTGACTACTACCACGAAGAGATTTTTCATCACCATCTTCAGACACATCATATGGATAAAGTCTTGAAACATTACGAATAGTTGAATCACATTGAATTGATAAAAAAGTATTATAATTATCAACATTAAATACAGCTTTAGTTGCATCTATAACTTTCCAAATTACAACAACACCTATTATAATAGGATTTCCTAATAAGTCATTAACTTTTTGCTTTTCATTATTAAGAGTCATTGTTTTTAAAGATACTTTCTTTCCTCTTGGATTAGAGGATATATCTACTTTTTCAGTAGATGAAGATTTTGATACATTAATTCCTGATGATGTTGGATTTACTGCTGAACAAAATGGATTTACCCAATAGTATCCTTCTTTTTTTATAGTTCCATAGTAGTTCCCAAATAAAACTAGAACTATAGCTTCTTTTGGGTTAATCATTTTTAGTCCAAAGCACAGTATAAAATCTATCACTATAAATAAAATACTTAAAACTAACATAAACGAACCTATTCCAGTAAATCCATTGTCAAGTTTTATTATTCCAAAAACCATAACACCTATTGAAACTACTAAAAACAAGATAATCATTATCAAAGCTACTACTCCATTAAATGCTTTAGCATCCTTTTCTTGATAAGTTTTTTCTTCATTTAACATAGCCACCTCTCCCATCTTATTATATTAAGTTAAGATACTTCTAATTTAATAATATCACTTTTAATGCTCAAATTGTTGGGTTTAAAATTAATACTCTAAATTTATATATTTTTAAAGATGTATCTTTATTGATTTTAATATATTAATATTGATTTTTAAGTAAATTTTAAGATATACAAACTTATATTTAATATATGTTAAATATAAATAAAATTTTTTAATATCCAGCAAATTATAAGTTTATTATGACTAATATTATTTTATATAAATTATATTAGTGATAAAATAAACTTATAGAAATATAACAAATTTTTATTAATTTCATAGGAGGATTTTATGTTAAAAGTTATAATTAGCGGTTATAATGGAACGATGGGAAGAGTGTTAGCAGAATGTGTAAAAAAAGATAGTGAATTAGAGTTAGTTTGTGGTGTAGCTAGGTCTGCTGATGAAAATACTTATCATGGTGATACGAAACTTTTTAAGACAATGACTGATGTAACTGAAAAAGCTGATGTTATAATAGATTTCTCACATCATGAAACTTTAGACCCAATCTTATCATACGCACTAAAAAACAATACCCCTGTAGTATTAGCTACTACTGGATATGATGAGGATGAATTAAATAAAATAGAAAAAGCATCAAAAAATATTCCTATATTATTATCCTCAAATACATCTCTAGGTGTAAATATTTTAATAAAATTAGTTAAAGATGCATCAAAAATGTTAGAAGGCTTTGATATTGAAATCATAGAAAAGCATCATAACAGAAAGGAAGATGCTCCTAGTGGTACTGCTAATATGATAGCCAATGCAATTAAAGAGGTCTTACCTGAAAGTGAAAATAGATATGGAAGATATGGTAGAGATTGTAAAAGGAAATCAAATGAAATTGGAATACACTCTATAAGAGGTGGTAATATAATCAGTGACCATGATGTTATATTTGCAGGTGATAATGAAGTTCTTACATTAAGTCACCATTCTCAATCTGATGAAGTCTTTGCAGATGGTTCTATAGTTGCAGCTAAATTTTTAGTTGGTAGAAAGTCTGGACTTTATAAAATGTCAGATATATTAGGATAATTTTTTTATACATAATAAATCTCAATCTAGTTAAATATCCATATTTGAAAATTTGAATACTTAATAGATTGAGATTTTAACATATTTCTAAAGTTTATAACTTATATATCTTTCTTTTGCATATAAATATTCTCTTAGATATTATTTCACTTATTGTTATATAATCTAGTTTTCTTTATTTATCATATAAATTATTGTATTCTATATACTGATACATACCCAGCTGGAGAAGTACCTGTTGTTCCTGAGCCAAAGGTAAAACTTAAAGTTACTGCTGCTGCTCTAGCATCAACTAAAAAACTTAAACTTACACTTACATCTGATGAGGTAAGTGTATTTACTGCTTTTGCTACAAAGTTATTTTGAGCTGTTCCATTAAAGTTAGTCGTAATTGCCATAAACCCTGCAAGTGAAAGCGTAGCACGTATACCAAAAGATACATTATACACTCCTCCAACTGCAAGATTTATAGTACTACTTGTTGGTAAAGTTATATTAGTTCCATTTATAAATGATGAGTTAAATGTAACCAATGTGTTATTCACTAGGCTCGAAGAAGATACCGTAAATTGTGCATTGTTTGATGCTAATACTCCAGTTGCTCCTGTATTTCCTGTTGGACCTGTTGCCCCATTCGCTCCAGTTGCTCCTGTGTTTCCTGTTGCTCCTGTTGCTCCATTTGCACCTGTTGGACCTGTTGGACCTATTGCTCCTGCTGTTCCTGCTACTCCAGTTGCTCCTGTATTTCCTGTTGGACCTGTTGCTCCATTTGCACCAGTTGCACCAGTTGCTCCTGTTGCTCCTGCTACTCCATCTGCTCCTGTTGGGCCTGTTGCTCCCACTGCTCCTGTTGCTCCTGTTGGACCTGTTGCTCCTGTCGCTCCTGTTGGACCTACTGCTCCATCTGCTCCTGTTGCTCCTGTATTTCCTGTTGGACCTACCTCTCCATCTGCTCCTGTTGGACCTGTTGCTCCTACTGCTCCTGTTGGACCTACTGCTCCATCTGCTCCTGTTGCTCCTGTTGCCCCTGTTGGACCTGTTGCTCCATCTGCTCCTGTTGGACCTACTGCTCCTGTTGGGCCTACTGCTCCATCTGCTCCTGTTGGGCCTGTTGCTCCATCTACTCCTGTTGGACCTATTGCTCCATCTGAACCTGTTGCTCCTACTGCCCCTGTTGGACCTACCTCTCCATCTGCTCCTGTTGGACCTGTTGCTCCTATTGCCCCTGTTGCTCCTGTTACTCCATCTGCTCCTGTTGCTCCTGTATTTCCTGTTGGTCCTGTTGCTCCTGTTGCTCCATCTGGACCTGTTGCTCCTGTTGCTCCATTTGCTCCTGTTGCTCCTGTGTTTCCTGTTGGTCCTGTTATTCCATTTGCCCCTGTTGCTCCTGTTGCTCCTGTGTTTCCTGTTGGACCCGTTATTCCATTTTCCCCTGTTGCTCCTGTTGCTCCTGTATTTCCTGTTGACCCTGTCGCTCCTGTTGCTCCTGCTGGACCTGTTGCTCCTGTTACTCCATTTGCTCCTGTTGCTCCTTTGTTTCCTGTTGGTCCTGTTATTCCATTTGCCCCTGTTGCTCCTGTATTTCCTGTTGGGCCTGTTATTCCATTTGCTCCTGTTGCTCCTGTTGCCCCTCTAGGTCCTGTTTCTCCTGTTGCTCCATTTGCTCCTGTTGCTCCTGTATTTCCTGTTGGGCCTGTTATTCCATTTGCTCCTGTTGCTCCTGTATTTCCTGTTGGGCCTGTTATTCCATTTGCTCCTGTTGCCCCTGTTGCTCCTTTAGGACCTGTAGGACCAATTGGTCCTGTTGGTCCCGTTGGTCCTACATCTTGATATAAACTTGGACCTAAATTGTCTTTGTAATCATCCATATAATAAATCCTCTCTATTTTAAAATTAGAGCAATATTATATAAGTATCTAACATTGCTCTATATAATTATATGAATAGACAATTTATTATGTGATAATACATCTATTTACTTATGTCAACATCTATTTACTTATATCAACATCTATACTTTGATTTTTAAATTCTATTATATTATTAATTTCTTTACTCCAATCTTCTATTGTTGGCGTTATTTTTAAGTTTTTAACATCTTTCTTAATTTCATACTCTAAAGAAGATTCAATATAATTACCCTTAGAGTAACTTAAGTCATAACCTCCTGCTCCACTAAGTAATTCTAAATCTTTTCCTCTTCCATCTTTAAGTGCAAACTCAAGTATCTTTGGTGTATCATCACCTTTATTGAAATTATATTTGTTAGTTTTAAATCCATAAATCACTCTGATTTTCGTAGGAGAGACTCTTACTTCTTTTAAGACTAAATCCACATCAATATTTTTATTTTTTAATTTTACATTTTTATCTACATTATAAACTCTTGTATCTTTGACTATATTTGAACCATTTATACTTGTATTAAATGTCCAATTCCCGCTAAGATAGCCATTTAGGTGTTCACCCTCTACTCCTCCCATATTTCCTATCTCTATCTCTTTTGATGTTTTTATATCTTTATTTAATTCATACTCAACTTTATTTATACTTATATTTATATCATAGTCTTTATTTAAATCCACATTTTTTAGTAAATCAAAATTTTCAATATCGCCTTTTCCATCTCCATCTTTATCCAGATTATCAAGCTTACAAGTCATAACCATATTAGTAGTACCATCTTTATTTTTTTCTGATGTGGAAGGACCTGTTATTGAAACAAAATTCATATCTCCAACCTTTATTTTGATATCATCAATTCCTAAAAATCCTTCTTGTTTCTTTAATCCCAAAGCATCTTTATCAAGTTTACTATCATCAACACTTATATTTAAAAATAATTCTCCATCGCCAAGCATAATCTCATTTAACTTTATATCTATTCCTTTATCTGTAGCAACATCATCTACAATATTTTTATAAGGTTTAAGTTCTTCAGTATCCTTATTAAAGAAATATTCTATCTGCTTTCCAAGATGTTGCATATATGCTAAGGTAGTTTCATTAGTAAATGCAGTTGAACCTAAAATAACCACTGATAATCCTCCTACTAAAGCATATCTCTTAAAATTATTCTTTTTACTATATTGAACCTTAGATTTCATTCTCTTCTTCATTTCATCTTTTTCTTTATTACTTAATACAACATCATCGTATTTTTCTATATCTATATTTGTTTCATTAAATAAATCAAATTTATCTTTCATAAAAATTCTCCTTTTATTCTATATTTTCTATATTTAAATTCTTAATTATCTTATCTCTAAACTTTCTTTTTATTTAAATGCAGCCTCAACTTCTTTCTTCCTCTTGATAATCTATTATGTAAGTTTTCAACGGTGGTTTCATTTTGTATAGCTATATCCTTTAGTGATACATCTTCTAAATAATATCTTCTAAAAATTTCTGCATCTTTATCATTTAATGTGCCTATAAGGTCATTTATTTCCTCTTCAATTTCTCTCATACTCAACTCTTTATCTATATATGGTATTTCTTCATGTTCTATATTTAAATAAGTGTTACTACTTATATACTTTTTCCTATAATTAATCGCTCTGTATTTAGAAATAGAACCTATCCAGTTTTTAAAAGAGTTTTTTTCATTATCAAATTTTTCTATGTTATTCCAAATTGCCAAAAGCACATCATCAATACATTCTTCCTCATAAATTTTAGCATTCATAAGAGTCCTTCTAACTATAGATGCTATAAAATTCCCATACTCATCTATAAGCATTTCCATACCCTTTTCTTTTTTCTTTATTATATTTTTAATTATCAATTTATCCTCCAAGTTAACTCCTCCTTTGTAAAAGCTTCTACAACTACTAATACAATTAAAAATCGTATTTCCTATCAAATTTTCAAAATTTTTTTATATTTCCAAACACAGAATTAAAACTTGGATAAAACTATCAAAACAATTTTACTATGTTGGACTTATAGCTTGATATAAATAGAATATAATTCCAAATCAGACCTAAAAATAAAAAGGTACCTCAATATAATTTATCAAAATCATATCGAGATACCTATAAAATTAAATAATTGCTTATCTATCTTCATCAGTTACATTAAATATATAAGGAACATTCCTATAGTAATCCCCAAAATCAAATCCATATCCTACTACGAATTTGTCTTCTATCTCAAACCCACAATAATCTGGTACTAAATCAACCTTTCTTCTGCTTGGCTTGTCTAAAAGTACACAACATTTTAAACTAGCAGGATTTTTAGCTTTTAGATGCTTTAAAACAAAATCCATAGTTAAGGCAGAGTCAGTAATATCGTCTACAACCAATACATCATATCCTTTTATATCAGTAGTTACATCTGAAACAACCTTAACTGTTCCAGTGCTTTCTTCACTGTTTCCATAACTAGAAGTAGTCATAAAGTTGACTCTAAGAGGTAAGTTTATATTTCTAACTAAATCTGCACAAAATATAAAACTTCCTTTTAATAGAGACACAATCATAAGATTTTTATCTTTGTAGTCCTTCTCTATAATTGCTCCTAATTCTTTTAATTTATCATTAATTTTTTCTTCTGAATACAATACTTCCCATTTTTTTGTTTCTATATCCATAAAAAGACCTCCAATTGTAATAATCCTTCTTAATTTTATAAGAGATTGCTCACTTTTTCAATACTCTTATTCAATATTAGCCAATATTATTGAGTTTTTAAGTATATTCAACAATTATTAACAAGATATTATCTATTTTAAGTAAATCATATATCTCTACTAAATCATATACTATATATTTTAGACAAAAAAGAAAAAACTTGCACTAGCAAGTTTTTCCCATTTATACATAATCATAATTTATTAGAGGGTACTAATTAAATTTATTTATATCAGCTTTACTATATATTGCAATATAAGAAATATTGTAATATATTAATCAACTTTATTCATGTCATTCATTACATTTAATATTATCTCATCTGTTATAGACATACCTTTATCACTTACTCTTCCTAAGTTTTGTATACTTTGCTCAACACTTGAACCAACTATACCATTTAATGGTGGTACAAAACAGTCTTGCTTAGCTATTATAGCACTTTGTATTGCAGCAGATGCAGCAGATGATAATTTTAATGCACAACCAGCTTTTGCTCCGTCGCATATCATTCCACTTAAGTCAGCTATCATATTTTCTATTGCACCTTCTATTTGTTTTTCGCTTCCATCCATAAGCCAAGATATACCAGCAGTTGCTCCAGTAGATGCTGCAACTCCACAGCCACATACAGCAGATAATCTACCTGTATAATTCTTAATATAACCAGTTACTAAATGAGATATAGCTAAAGCTTTTGCTAGTCTTTCATCAGATTGTGGGAATTTTTTGTTGTAAGCAACAATTGGAAGAATTGCTGTTAATCCGTGATTTCCACTACCATTTGAACTCATAACAGGCATTTTTACTCCTGCCATTCTTGCATCTGAAGCTCCAGCAGTTAACATCATTGCATAGTTTATAACATCATTACCTAAAAGACCTTCTTCCATAGACTTTTTGATTCCGTATCCAACACCAATTCCAGTCTTTTGTTTCAATCCATATTCAGCCATTTCTTCATTCATTTTTACTCCATCTAGTAAAAACTCTATATCTTTGAAATCAATGCCTTCTACATTCTTTATTAATTCTTGTATAGTTACAGTATCCATTAAGCTCTCAACTTTTTCTGCTGAAGCATTTGAAACTGATACTTTTGGTTCATTATCCAATAATACTTCTCCATCTTTTTCTAAAAATGTAAAGTTATCATGTTTAGTTCTTATTCTAACTTTAGCATTATGATTTGCTCCTTTTAATGCAACTTCTATAAAAACTTTCTCTCTTGTATCAGCAGGTGTTATTGATAAAGGAGTATTGTCCATATAATCTTCTGCTATTTTAACTTCTTCCTTTGTTAAAGTTTCTAATACACTTAATCCGTTTTCAGAATGTCCTCCTATTATCCCTAGAGCTGCTGCTATTTTTAATCCTAATCTTTCAGTTCCTGGTATACCTACACACATACCATTTTTATAGATACTAGGGCTAACTAACATATGATTTTCTACTATTTCTTCTCCTAGTAATTCTTTTGCCTTTGCACATGCTAGAGCTAAAGCTACTGGCTCAGTACATCCTACTGCTGGTTTAACCTCTGCTTTTAACATTTCCACTAATTCTTTTCTTATATCTCTCATTATATATAAACCTCCCAATTAAGTTTAATTTTAGTACTTAAATAATTTCTTATCTATATTTGTAGCAAAATACATGCCACATTTTTTGTTTTTTTCAATTTTTTCACTTTGATATTGTATATCCATTGAAATAACTGCTTTTAATTATATTTTTTTTTACTCAGATATAGATTTTATTTTTTTTTTACTCGCTAAATAGACGACAATTTCGCAAAAAGACAAAAAAAAATCTCAAAATGAGATTCTATATCATTTTGAGACGATTATTATTTTAATAGTTACTATTTTTTAGATTCTCAGGATTTAAGCATCCACTACTCTTTATAGACTATTGTTATTTGTTTACATTTAAATTTTATATCACTTTTTATTGTATTCTTATATTACTTTATATCACTAAGAAATTATATTGTATTTTTCAATTTTTCTATATAATGTGGCTCTTGATATTCCAAGTGCCTTGGCTGTTAATTCTTTATCTCTTTTATAATCTTTGTATTTATTTAAAGCTTTTATTATCTCAATTTTCTCAAGTTCTTCTAATGGAATTATCTTATCACTTCTAACTTCTAATTCTTCTATTGATGTATTTTTAATCTTCTGAGGAATTACATTCATCGTAATTATTGGAGATGAAGACATATTCACACTGTATTCAATAATATTCTGCAATTCTCTTATATTCCCTGGCCACCTATATTCAATCATAGCATCGACAACCCTAGTATCTATATCGATAACATTTTTATCTAGTTTTTTTGAGTATTCTCTAATCATATGCTTTATTATAAGTGGTATATCATCTTTTCTTTCTCTTAAACTTGGGAGCTTTATTGGTATGACATTTAATCTATAATATAAATCTTCTCTAAAAGTTTCATTCTGAACCATTTTTTCTAAATCTTTATTTGTCGCAGCAATAATTCTTACATCTATAAGAACATTAGATTTACTACCAATCTTGTTGAGCTCTTTTTCTTGTAATACCCTCAACAACTTTGACTGTAAATGCAAGCTCATATCTCCTATTTCATCTAAAAATATGCTTCCTTTATGGGCTATTTCAAACATACCAAGTTTTCCACCTTTTTTAGCCCCTGTAAAAGCACCTTCTTCATATCCAAATAATTCACTCTCTAATAAATTATCTGGTATCGCTGCACAGTTTACAGCTATAAAAGGATTATCTACCCTATTACTATGGTTGTGTATAGCTCTTGCAAATAGCTCTTTACCTGTTCCACTTTCACCAGTAATAAGTACTGTTGAAGTAGATTTAGAAGCCATTAAGGCTTCTTTTTTTGAATTTCTTATAGCCATACTCTCTCCAATTATATTTTCCAGTTTTATCTTATAATCTTTATTCATCTTATTGTAGTTTTTTATAGCATCTCTTTTATCTATAAAGTCAATAACATATCCTTTTAGTTCATTTTTTAATACTATTTTATTGATGTTATATATCCCTTTTGAATCATATCCGTATCTCCTATAAAAAAAGCTACATGATTTGTCCTTCTTAAAGTTATTTATAGAAGGTTTCTTTATAAAATCTAACTCAGTGAATATATCTTTCCCAGTTATATTGTCCTTTAGATTGAAAAGTTCTTTAAACTTTGAATTATATTTATCAATCTTACCATCTACATCAATGGACACAACAGCTTTATCCATATTGTTTAATAAAGTCTCTAATTTTTTCTTTTCTAATTCCAGTTCGTACGTTTTAATTTGAGCTTTTAGTTTATTGGATATCAAGTCTGCCATCTTACATAAAAAGTTTATAAGTCCACTTTTATTATTTTCTATAATCTGTGCTTGTTCTTTCGTAAATGCTATAAGACCTATAACACCATGAGACTCTCCATCACATATAATTGGGCAACATACTTCTGCAAACTCCACACAGACATTATTTTTATAACATTCTCTACATATATCACTGCTCTTTGGGTCATCAATTAGTATTGTAATTTGTTCTGTAAGTGACTTTTTAAAAGCTGTATATTTATCTACTTTTTCACCTATTTTATCTACATATATACCTGTACCCGCAATCCTAAATAAGTCTCTATTTACTATAGTTACATCTATATTGAGTACTGAAACTATAGCTTCAGCTATGTTCTGAATATCAGATTTTATATATTCTAAATCTATCATAGTTATCATTCCTTATTTTTTCTTAACATAAGTATTTGTCTTATTTCCTTAAGGATTAAATATATCTTATTTAAAGTAAATTGAATTGACATTAGGATTACAAAGAGCATAACAATTATTATTAACTCATAATTTATTTCCATATCTACATCTCCTTATAACAAAAGACTAGGCTTAACCTAGTCTTTTATATTATATCCATATTTATATTTTAACTCATTTATCTTCTTTTTCCCACATAAATATATTTTAATTTATTTGACTCTTTAATCATACCATCAAAATTTAATCTTGAAAATATATTAAATACTTCATGTGGATAGTGAATCTTTGCTACAGAACCACAAAATTTATGCTTAAGATAGTTTAGTTTAACTTTTAAATTTTTTAAGTTTAAATCTTCTAATATAACCTCTCCATTACCTTTTAAAACTCTTTGTATTTCAGATGAAGCTTTTTCACAATCTGTAATAACATTAAATTGGTCTACTATTATTATCTTGTTGAACTGATTATCATCAAACGGCAAAAACTCTAACTTACCTTTAACTACATTGCAATTTTCATTATATACTAAAGAATAACATACATCTTCATAGTTACTATTCTCTAGTATAGTTACAGAAGTACCAAGACCTCTTAATCTCTTGCCTAGGTTTCCTATATGGCCAACAAGCAATATTTTATCCCCTACATTATACTCAATTGTATCCAAAAAACATTCTAATTCATCAGATGTATATTTAGCTTTAACTGGCTGTCTATTTATCTGATATAATATGCTTTTCACAATGCTTCACCTCTTCATTTTCTCAATTATAAATTATGTACAGATTACATTATAATAAATGGCGAGCAACTATTCAAGAGATATTTCATTAGTATTTTTTTAAACAATCTTTATTTATTTTTAATATATTATTATAGCAAATTTATTAGTTTTTTTAATGAAAAAACAATATATTTTTAATATTTAATCATTATTATTTTCATCTAATTTTTTTATTTTTGATATAGATACTTCATATGCCATTTTTTTCACTACATTATCCTCATCTATTTTTTTCTCATACTCTCTACTTTGAACTCTACCCCAAAGCTGTATTCTATCACCAACTTTTAAGTTTTTTGCAAACTTTGCATTTCTCCCCCAAACTATTGATGGTATATAATCAGATTTATTATAAGGTCTGTTTATAGCTACCAATAAATCAGTTATTTCCCTTCCTAAAGGAGTTTTCCTATACACAGGCTCTTTACATACATACCCATCTAGAAATATGCTGTTTGGGTCTTTATTTTCCTCCTCTATAGCCTTTATTTCTCTAACAAATACTGTAAGCACTAATCTATTTTTATTATTTAAGGTTTTATTATATGATCTCAATTGACCTACAACATTGACTAAATTTTGTTTATTGATATCAATATCTTGAAGAAGTCTCTCTGACACAGTCATAGGAAGTGTATCAAAGGAATCACTTAGTCTGTTTATCTTTATTTTCACATTATAAAATTTCTCTCCAAATATCTCATGACTAAATTCTAGCTTATTGTCTAACTCCCCTCTTAAGTTTACTACGTTATTCTCATCTTTAACAGCTATCATATTTTATCCCTCCACAATTGTTAATTCTTATATTTCTGGTATCAGCTTATATAATAAATATATTTGTGAGTGATGTATTTTATTACAAATCTTTGATTGCTGTTTAAAACTTTTTATTTATTTATAAATTTCATTTAATCTTTTGATTTAAAGTTTGTAAAACTATTATGGATTCATACAATATATTATTTATTTTAATCAAAATTAATTATTAAATTACTCCTTATCTACTTTTAAGTCATATATAACTCAAGGCTAATTTATACACATAAGCAATATCAATATTTCAAATTAATTCAAATGATTCAGATAACTATCAAGTCATTATAAACTCAATTTTCTTCAATTATAAGTTATATTCGACTTATTATACTAATATTTTTGTTAATATACATCAATATATTAACTTTTTTTCTTATATCTAGTATTAAATTTAAATATTTAACTTCAGTTTACACCTTAACTTTAGAAAATATAGCTATATTTATACTTAATTTACTAAACTTATATATATATTGTATAATTGGCACACTAATTGCTTTATATAATTATATCTAATAAATAAAAAACTGCCTTAGAACATTAATATTAACGTTCCAAAGCAGTTTATAATTTTTATTGTTAGCTGTAATATTTAATAAATACTAAGCAGTCTTTTTATTTTTATTTGCAGCCATTATCATTGTAGCAGAAGTGTAAGCTATAACTATTATTACTAATGCTTTTAATATATCCATTGGTAAAGTTTTTACTATATATGCTGCTACGAAAACCCCTATTAAACCACAGATAGCTATTATAACTGATGCTTTTTTAGTATATGCATCTTCTTTTATGAATTTCATACTTGCAACTGGCATTAATAATGCACAAGAACCCATAACTATTGGGAACGCAACTTTTGCAGACATTCCTAAGAAGTAAACCATTGCCATACCTGGAGCATATAGTCCTATACCAGCTGTCATTAAAGCACCTAGTATAAAGTTACCTACTACACCTATTACTAACTTAACACCAGTAAGACCTAATTCATTTCCTCCACCTGGTAATACATTAACCCAAGGATGACCTAATAACATTAATATTGCTGTTAATGCTAGAGTCACACCCATAACCATTTGTATCTTTCTTTCGTCCATTTTAGCTATTATTCCTGCACCTATATATGAACCAACTGCTGCTGCTACAACCATAGATACTAGAGTTACACCATCAACTGGTATGATTGATGTAAATATAAATGCTTCAGTAACAACTGGAATAGTATGTGCTACGTTTAACGTACCAGGCATTTTCTTATCTGGTATGTTTAATTTTAAAGCTTTTGACATTGCTATTGTTGGAGCAAATGAGCCTATTCCTAATGTATCAAAAAAATCTGTTATAAATCCTGTTACAGCAACTTTTGGAGTACTTTGTTCTTCTAGTTTCCCCTCTTTGTTTGCTTTAGCTACGTCTTTACCAAATACAACTGCAAAGATTGCTGCGAATACTACGTATAATGCCTTTAAGATTGCTACCATAATCCATCCTCCTGTTTTTTTATTTTTTTATATATTCTGAATCTTATAGCCTAAAAGCTATAGAATAGTAACCAGCAAGAGGTTACTATTCTATTTTAATTTCCCAATTTATTTGTTTCTATTTAAGAATAAATCCATGTTTAAGTGGATCTTCTTCATCTATTACAAAGTGATTAAATCCAGTTATATAAGCAGAACCACTTATTTTAGGTACTACAGCATTGAAATCTGCAACTTTAGTTTCTTCAACTATTTCACCTTTGAATAAAGTTCCTAATATACTTTCATATACGAATTTTTCTCCTACTTTTAATTCACCTTTAGCATGTAAAGTAGCTAATTTAGCACTTGTTCCAGTTCCACATGGAGATCTGTCAACTTGACCTTGACCAAATATAACTACGTTTTTGTAAGTAGCTTCTGGATGAGTTGGCTCATCATATATTTCAACTAAATCTACAGTTTTTATATGAGCTAAAGTTGGATGTTGTATTTCTATTTTTTCGTTTATTATATCTCTAAGTTTCATAGCTAGTTCAGTTAATTTACCAGCATTTTGAGGTTCTATTTTTAAACCTAATTGACTTGCATGTATTATAGCAAAGAAGCTTCCACCAAATGATATATCAAATTTAACTGTTCCAACACCTGGTAAGTCAACTTCAACACCTTCTTTATATAAGAAAGCTGGTACGTTTAAGAATGATACTTCTTTAGCTTTTCCATCTACAACTGTAACGTCCCCTCTTATTATTCCTGCTGGCGCTTCCATAACTACATGAGTTATAGGCTCTACTGCTGGAACTACACCTGTTTCTATAGCTGCTGTCATAGCTCCTATTGTACCATGGCCACACATGTTAAGGTATCCGCCACCGTCCATGAAGATTATTCCAAAGTCAGCATCTGGGCAACAAGGTTGAGTCATTACAGAACCAAACATATCATTATGTCCTCTTGGCTCTAACATTATAGCAGTTCTTAAATAATCTAGATTTTTTTCTAAATATTCTTTTTTCTCAGGCATAGAATTTCCTTTTATGTTAGGTATTCCACCTACAACTATTCTAGTTGCTTCTCCTGCTGTATGAGAGTCTATAGCTTGTATACTTCTGCTAAATTTCATATCAAATTCCCCCTTAGGTTTATTTTGCGTTTTTACGCATTTTTAGTTTTAGAAAAGCTAATGCTTTTTTTACATCAACTTCATCCAAGTGATTGTCTCCAACTACTTCTGTTTCTATGTAGCCTGTTGTCTTTTTATAATCAATTATGGTAGCTTTATCTAAGTACTGATTGGTAACTACTAGACCATCTGCTCCCATAATAGTAAGACCTACTGTAGGTATGTCTGATTTTACAAACTCTGATATAGCATTTGTAAAATCAATATGCTGGTTTCCTGCCATATCTAAGGTTATAATCACTCCATCAGGTCGCAATGCTTCAACCCATCTTCCAAGCCTGGCTGATAAAAAGGATTTCCATTCATTGTGCTCTGATGTACCAACTACAACTACTCCTAGCAAATCTACGTCAGGATCATTGTCTATTAAATCAAGTAATGGGTCTCTAAAAATCTGAAGTGATGTGTTTTTCATTGATGTAGAAATTCCCACAAAACTCATCCCCTTACTTAAATTTTTTATCCATGCTTTCTCATTTTTAATTTTAAAAATGCCAAAGCTTTTTTAGCATCAATCTCATTTGTGTTGTTTTCTCCAACAACTTCTGTCTCAATACCTTCTTTTGATTTATTCATATCAACTATGGTATCCATATATTGATTGCTTACAACAAACTTAGCTTGAGTACCATTAAATGTTACTCCAACTACAGGTATATCTCTTTTTCCTATTTCTTCAAATGTATTAGCATAGTCAACATGTGAGTTTCCCCAACCATCTGAAGAGACTATAGCTCCATCTACTCTCATAGCTTCCAGCCAAGCAGCTGTTCTCTGTCCTACAAAAGTTTTATTTTCATTTCCATCTGGAGTTCCTACTACTATTACTCCAAGTAAATCTACATCTTTATCACTTTCAACTATATCCAAAAGTGGGTCTCTAAAGTGATGAAGAGATGTTTCTTTTGTTGAAGGTCCTATTCCCATAATATCCACCTCTCTTAAGTCATAGCTCTAAGGGCACCATCTCTATATTCATTAGGAGATATAATCATAGGTACATTTCCCATATCTATAATTGATGTTCCTCCTTCAAAACCACTAGGTTCCTTTGAGAATAACTGATTGTCATACATAGCCCCTTGACCTGCTATTTGTTTTACTATGACAACCTTTTTTGCATTTGGTCGAATTTTGTCAAAATATTCACGAACTTGAGTAGCATTTCTTCCGTCTTCCATTTTCAAAGACGTTCTTATTTCTTGTATAAAATCATCACATGCTTTAAATGCTGCAAGTGGAAGTGTTCTTTCAAAAGGTAAACCTCCCTTAAGAGTTACATCCACATGGATTATATAGTCTTCAACTGATGGAGTCCCATATCTCCCAAACACCATTTGTTCACTCAAAATTCCTTCTGAAGAACCAAATTCATGCATTTGATTTCCATCTTCGTCTGCACCAGTTAGCATTACATATACACCAGTTAAAGTATGTGTAATTCCCTCTCCCAATCTGCCTAAAACTTTGGTTGATATTGGTATAATGTCCATAATAGTATTAATTTCCCTGTCATAGTCTCCAGGTTTTATAATATCTACTTTTATATCTGTTATTAAATCTTCTCTTGCTTTTATTTCATCTATACTTGATAAATCAATTGTAAGTACATCTTTCTTTATAGAAGTTTTTGAACCGAAATTAACTTCATTCATATGAAACGGTTTTATAACAAGTCTTCTCATTATTTTTTCTTCCATAATAGCCACCTTTGTTCTTAAAACCCCTCTCCTAATTATGTAGGAGAAGGGTTTTGTATTTTCAAATATAAATTACATTTTAAACGTGAGCTTTATATTCGTATGGTAATGGAACTATCTTACCAGCAGATGGTATAGCAACTAATTGCTCTAATGTATCTCTTAATATATGTGTTTGCATTTCTATGTTATGTGGTTCACCAGCATTAGCACCCATTGGAACTAATGGAGCAACTGCTCTAGGAGTTCCGTTTTGTCTAACTACTGGAGGAAGAGCTGCGATTATTATTGTAGGTATTCCAGCTTCCTCTATTGCTCTCTGCACGATCACGGCAGTTCTATGGCAAGTACCTCAGCCAGCTGTCATGACTACACCGTCTACTCCCTCTTCTTTAAGTTTAGCAGCGATAGCAGGACCAGTTTCTTCAGTGAAGACATGTTGGTTTCCTCCACCACCCATGAATGCATAGTGCATAGGAGCTACTGCTTTTATAAATCCTTCTGCAGCTAATTCATGTAATCTATCTATAGGGAACATACAGTTTATATCTTTATTTACATCTCCATTATCGTATCCACCATGTGATACCATCATTTCATCAACTGTAGCTGTGTTAGGTACAGCTCTAAAAGTAGTATCTCCTGCTAGATTGAATCTCTTGTCAGATTTTAAGTGAACACCAGCTGCTGTAGCTAAAGCTATAGTCATATCTTTTAATTCTTTAGTTACAGGAGTCCAAACTGGAGGAGGTGTTATTGGAACAAATATTTCAGATTGAAGTCCTTGTACTGTTGTAAGGCTCATATATTTCCTCTCCCTTCTATTTTCAAACGATTAATTATTATTATTTTTCTTCTTCTTGCTTCTTTTTAGCTTGCATTTCTGCTTGCTTTTCTTTTTCTCTCCTAATATTTTCTACATACTCATGATTAGGTTCTGGACTTAATACCTCAGGATAGCTTAGCATGAATCCAACCTCTTGACCTATCTTAAGTTCGTAGTCAGTTATAAGCATTCTATTAGGTATTTTAAATTGTCCAAGTCTACCTTTTAGGTCTATAGTTACTCCACCACCCATGATTTCGACTATAACACCCTCATAAAAAGTCTCTGATGAGATATATTTTAATCTATCCATTATAATTTTACCTCTCTATACTTATTTTAAACTTGGATCTAAATTTATATTGTTATCTAAATCTTAGTTATTATCTAAATTTTAGTTTTCGTCTTTTTCGTATATTTCTCTTCTCTTCTTACTCATTGGTAAAGATTGCTCATTATCTTCTAATACTATTTTTTCTCCTGTAGCTTTTTCTATAGCCTCTATGTTATTTAACTTAACATTTGGATTCCATTTTCTTTCAGGAGCTTTAACTTCTACACCTGCAATAGCATTTTTAAGCATAGCCATGATTCTTATAGCCTCTTCTGGAGCTAATGTATTGTTTGATAATATTTCATTTTCTATACCTTGCTTAGACTTGTTATTGTCTACCATGTGAGTCATGTATTTATTACCAACAACTAGAGCACCTTGAACTGCTGAATAAGTTACACCAACTACTGGTATACCTCTCATACCTATTTGCTCTATGTGAGATGCGAAATCTATATGGTTGTTTCCGAAACCTTCAGTAGTTACTACAGCTCCATCAACTTCCATAGCTTCAACTAACATACCTAATCTCTTAGATACATAGAATTTCTCAGCATTTACTTGTGGAGAACCAACAAATACAACACCTACTAAATCTATTTCTTCATCTTGCATAGCTCTTATTACTAATGGCTCTCTCCAGTAATGTCTTGACATTTCTTTTGATGCAGGTCCTATACAAGTTAATGCATGGATACCACCATCTAATACTTCAAGTGGAGATAATACAACTGGCATGTTTCCTAAGTCAACGTTTGGTTGAGCTCCTAATGTACCAACTGGTTCAACTGGTAATATTAAGTTATCATGCATTGCACCTTGTCCCATTATTTCTTTTATAACAACAACTTTCTTTTTACCTTCTCTTCTATATTGCTCGATTACTTCTTCGTCTACTACTAAAGAGTTGTCAACTTTCTTTAAAGCTTCTCTTATCTCTTGAGTTATATAATCAAAAGCACGGTGAGCAGCTAAAGGTCCTGGTCTTTCCATGTTAGTTCCAGCTTTTATTGTTACTTGACCTTTGATGAATATTTCACCTTTGTCAGCAGCACCTGGTCTACCCCACATTATAGTAGTGTTTAATTCACCTTCTGAAGAACCGAATTCACCTATTTGAACTCCATCTTCATCTGTACCAGTTAATACCATTATAGCTCCATCTATAACTCTTGTTATACCTGAACCTAATTCGCCTTCTTCTTTAGTAGCGATTGGTTGTATATCTAATACAGCCTCACTGTAAGTTTCATACTTATCAGGAGTTATTATTTCTAATTTAACATCAACAACTAATTCTTGAGTGTCATTAGCTTCCTTACATATTTCTGCTGCATTTCTGATGTATAAAGTAGTTCCTTCTATTTTAGTTTCATCAGCAAATTCAACTTTGTCTATTTTAAAGTGTTTTTTAGTTAAGCTTCTTAATAATTTCTTTTCTTCAGCTTTTGGAGCTACTTCTGCTACTGCACCTGCTACTGGAGCAGCAACGTTTGCTACTGGAGCAACAACTCCCGCTTGACCAGCTACTGATAAAGGTATTTCTAAGCTTATATCTTTACCTTCACCTATGTGTATTTTAACTGTTTCACCTAAAACTCCTGTGCTTACTGGCACTACTGCTTCTAAAGCTGCTGGAGCTTCTTCTACTACTGCTTCTTCTACTACTTCTTTAGCTTCTCCTGCTTTGTATCCTTCTACATTTTCTGTAGTCATTGGAGATAGAGCATCTAAAGTTTCTTTTAACTTAGCTCCTAGTACTTGACCTATAGTTAATCCATTTTCTGGTATTGTTAATAATCCAGAATCCTCTAAGTCTGCAAATATTGCTGGATCTTCTAAGTTTTCTGGTGCTATTATTGTTCCCGCTTCAAATCTACAACAACATACTGCTGGGTCATTTGCATGGGCTTGAGCTGTTTCTAAAGTTATTGACATAGTATAAAATACCTCCTTACATTATTTTCTTATTTATTATTTTAAATCTCGATTCCTCAACAGGTAACCCCTTAACTGAGGAATCAAGTAAATTAAAACCGGCTTTAATAGTTATATTTCAACTATTATTTTTGTGGTACTACTCCCATTTGAGCAGCTATTTTCAAAGGTATTTCTAAGTTTATATCTTTACCTTCTTTTATGTGTATTTTTATTACTTGACCTGTTGTAGCTTGAACTGTAGCACCTTGAGCTGGCGTTACTTGAGCTACTGGAGCTACTGGAGCTTCTACTTCTTTAGCAGATTCTTCAGCATCTGTTTTTGCTACTTTATATCCTTCTACATTATCTGTAGTCATTGGAGATAATGCATCTAAAGTTTTTGTTAATTTAGCTCCTAATACTTGACCAACTGTTAAATGATTTTCTGGAATAACTAATAATCCTGAATCTTCTAAATCTCCAAATATTGCTGGGTCTTCTAAGTTTTCTGGTGCTATTATTGTTCCTTCTTCAAATCTACAGCAGCATACTGCTGGATCATTTGCATGGGCTTGAGCTGTTTCTAAAGTTATTGACATAATAAAATGCCTCCTTCATTTGATTTTTAATTTATATTGATGCCCTAACACTCTTAATAATTAACATATTTACTGTTCCCTACTAACAGCCCTAAGTGTTAAAACTTTTCAACTTACATAAATCGTCATAATTAATACTATTTTTTTCTCATTTGAAGTCACTTTATATATAAGCAATTCCTATGCCAACTTATTAACAAAAAGATATTTTCTATAATACAACCTTCCTCTATCGCTATTTTTAGCCAAATATTATATAACTATTTATTTACAACACCCTGTTTTTTATGTTTGGAAACATTTTCTCAAAACAAAAAAAGTGTCAATTAATCAACACTTTTTTATTTTTTTTAACACAGTCACATATATCATACTACTCCAAACATTGATTTTGCTTGGTTTCAAATTAAAGATTATTATTTTGTCAAAATTTAGTCATGTGTCATATTTTAGACACATCTATTTTATACTGATCTATCTTATAATATAACGTAGTTCTTGGTATGTTTAATATTTTAGCAGCTTTAGCTTTATTTCCATTAGACATTTTAAGTGCCTTTGTTATATTTTTTACTTCAATCTTTTGAGTAGCTTTCGTCAAATCTAGAGGATATTCTTCTTCCTCTGTATTGTTATTTCTAGAATCCATCATATAGCTTGGTACATCATCTACTTCTATTCTAGGATTTTGGGATAGGACAACAATATTTTCAATTGTGTTTTTTAATTCCCTTATATTCCCTTTCCATCTATAATTTTGAAATATATCAATTACATCTTTACTTATTGTAAGAACAGGCTTATTGTTTTGTTTGCATATTTCTTCCAAGAAACTATGCACTAATAATCCTATATCTTCTTTTCTCTCTCTAAGAGGTGGTATTTTTATTTCTACAACATTTAATCTATAATATAAATCTTCTCTAAATTTTTCTGCTTTTACCATTTTTTCTAAATCTTTATTAGTAGCTGATATTATTCTAGGATTTATTTTTATTGTAGTATCTCCACCAACTCGTCTTATTTCTTTTTCTTGCAATACTCTAAGCAATTTAGCTTGCATACTAAGAGGTAAATCTGCGATTTCATCCAAAAATACTGTTCCATCCTTCGCAAGTTCAAATATACCTATTCTACCTTTTTTACTTGCTCCAGTGAATGCACCTGATTCATAACCAAAAAATTCGCTCTCAAATAATTCATTTGGTATAGCACTACAGTTAACAGGTATAAATTGACCTTTTCTCTCACTATAATCGTGAATAGCTCTAGCAAATACTTCTTTACCTGTACCACTTTCGCCCCAAATGAATATACTACTGTTGGTTCTAGCTACTTGTTTTGCAATCGCTTTCGATTTTTCCAATTTATAACTTTTACCTAAAATCTTGTCAAAGCTACCTTTAGATAAATTTTTTACTTCATCTTTTAAATATTTTAATGTATCATTTACTTTTTCAAGTTCAAGAGCTAATATCTTAGCTTCTGTAACGTCTACTTCAGTACATACAACACCAATGAATTCTTCTTTATAAAATATAGGATTTGCATGAACTAATGCATACATGTTTTCTTTTTTGTCAGTAAAATATAAATCACTCATACCGACTTTACTATTTAGTACTTTTTCTGAAATAGTATTTTCCAAAAACTCGTTCATCGGTCGACCCACTATGTCTTCAGACTTTATATCATACCTTTCTTCCATAAAATTATTCCATAAAATTACAACACCTTCATTATTTATAGCACAAATTCCTTCTTTAATCTGACCTATAATGTATTTTAAAGTTAATCCATAATCTTCTAAATGCATGTATAAATAATCTCTAATATGCTCTTGTTTCAAGACACCAATGATTTTATTATCTCTAAGCACAGGAAGAATACCTATATTTTTTAATATCATTATATCTCTACACTCATCTAAGGTTAAGCCTTCACTGACATATATAACATCTTTTTTCATTATAAGTTTTACTGGTTGGCCTTCATATTTTTTATGCATCTCATAAAGATTATGTATATCAGTCATAGATATAATTCCTTTTAATTCACTAGATGAATCTATTACCATTAGAGTTTTTGTATTACTTCTTATCATTTCTTTTATTGCACTTTCTATTTTTGTGTCTTCGTCTATAGTTGTAAATTTTGTATCCATTACTTCTTCTACTTTTTTTACTTCTGGTATCGAAAACATAAAGTCCCCCCTTTATAGTAGTACCTCATCAAAACTTATTTATATATATTTATTCTAGCATATTATAATAATAATTTATTGAATAATTAATATTAAAATTTCTTAAGAGATTAATATCTAAATTTGTATAATCACTAAAATTGACTTTTAATTCATACAAATAAAATCAAATGAATTATATACTTAGTACATTACTTTTTCAATACTATTTTCACCTTCAAACCATTTTTCTATTCATAAAACAGTTAGTGTACACTTTAAAATAAGTTATACTTACGCAAAAAAAATGTCTCAAAACGATTTTTAAATCAATTTGAGACAATGTATTTTTAAACTTAATAAGTAATAATCTAGATTAATTTTTTGCTCTTTTACAATGATACCCTAATCCACAAATTGCAATTATGCCAATAAATACATATGACATTATTTGAGTTTCGTCACCTGTTTTTGGTGATTTTACCACAGTATCATCTGTTGGTGGTACTGGTGGATTTATTACAGTATCATCTGTTGGTGGTACTGATGTATCTACCACAGTATCACCTGATGGTGGTACTGGTGGATTTACCACAGTATCATCTGTTGGTGGCACTGGTGGGTTTATCACAGTATCATCTGTTGGTGGTACTGGTGGGTTTATCACAGTATCATCTGCTGGTGGCACTGGTGGATTTATCACTGTGTCATCTGTTGGTGGTGATGGCTTATGTCCATTTGAGTCTCCTCCTCCTGATGGTGGTACTGGTGGATTTACAGTATCATCTGTTGGTGGCACTGGTGGATTTACATCTGAACCTCCATCTGTTGGTAAACCTATATTAAAGTTAACTTCTTCACCATTCTTTTGTTCTATTGTATAACTCAATAAATTTTGCTTACTAGCTGGTAATAAAGATGAATGGTCTTTCTCTCCAAAATCAAAAACTGACTTATAATATTGAATAGCTTTAGGGAAAATATAATCATAAGATACTGCAGAGATATTAGCCTTTGAATCTGGCTTTTCAACACTTTTAAGTTTAAATTTATGTTGTGTTGAAACTTCTACTTCACCTGTACCTATTATATTGCCCTCTTCGTCATAGGCAGTTACTCCATTTGGCAATCTTAACTTAACTACACCACTATAACCCACTAAAGCTATAGCTTCTGTTTCATAAGTTCCATCTTCATTTTTATCAAATTTAATATCAGTTGAACCATTGCTTAGGCTAGGTTTTCCTGTATCATCTGGTTTTAGTTGTTTATGACCTGCATCTAACAATGCTTCTAAATAAGCTTTTATATTTATTGCTTGTTCTTTACCTTTTTGATATTCAACTTTTTCTTCTTCAGTCTTTGCACTTTCTATAAGTATATCATAAAAGTTTATACTTCCTTGATATTGTTTAAGTTTTGCTTGTTCATCCACTTGTCCAAGCATAATCCATATTGCACTTTGAGTTGCTGAATAAACTGCACCTTCATTTTCTTCTCCACCTAAATTGAACTGTTGTTTATATCCAAATCCATCAAATTCAGAACCTGCATAGATTATAGATTTAATTGCATCTTCATTTTTATTTTCTTGACCATTAAAATCTTCTGCTGGTAAATATGGACTCTTACCATCACTGGTTGGAGCTTTTAGATTATTATTATAACAAAATGCAGTTTGTTCGCCATCTTCTCCATCTATTATATATTTGTTATCTTTAGTACTTGCGCCTATAAGACCCTCTACTATATAATCAAAAGTTAACGTCTTTGTAATATCATCAAATCTTATATCATAATAAGGTCTATTTGAACCATCTTCTTTTAGTAAACATGTATTTTTTACTTTTGCTTTTTTATCATACCATAGATGTAAATTTTGATCTTTTGAAGTAAGTACTTGTCTAATTTCTGATTGTTCATCTGTTTTTACAGATTCTTCATCTTCCCAGAAATTATATACAATTTTAGTTATCTGAGATAAAGTCATATCAAGAATTTTCTCAATATTTTGCTTTAAGTTCATTTCTTCTACTACTAGTTCTTCTTCTGGAGTTTGTTCATCCGATGGTTGTTCTCCCTCTGGAGTTTGCCCCTCTGATGGTTGTTCTCCCTCTGATGGTTGCTCTCCCTCTGGAGTTTGTCCCTCTGATGGTTGTTCCCCTTCTGGAGTTTGTCCCTCTGATGGTTGTTCTCCTTCTGGAGTTTGTCCCTCTGATGGTTGTTCTCCCTCTGGAGTTTGTCCCTCTGATGGTTGTTCTCCTTCTGGAGTTTGTCCCTCTGATGGTTGTTCTCCCTCTGGAGTTTGTCCCTCTGATGGCTTCTCACCATCAAGAACTACATCTTTGCCCTTCATTTCAGCAGCGTAAGATACTATTGGCGTAAATGTAGCAAATACCATACTAAAAGCGATGGCTAAACTAATTATGCTTGATTTTTTAATTTTTACTTTCAAAATTCTCCTGATACTAAAAATATATATTGTATCTATCTAATATAATTCAAAATATTATATTCTTGTATAGATTTGATTCCACAATACATCTTTAGCGTGTTCAATTAGGGTCGTTAATCCTAACCAGTTCTCTAATGAACTTCTTAATATTTCTATTAAGCACAGACTATATCATTACCTAATAATTAGGTACTCCCCATTTCCCCACACTTGTAGGTACGAGATTTCTCTCTAGTCGTTGAAGTTTCTTCTTTTCGAAGCTTACCTGCTGATTATCCATTTTTAAGGCACTTAGGATTTAACCTTATGCTATCTAACTAATTTTTTCTACTTTCGTAACCATCAAGTATCTATCAAATAGACACTTTATCACATCTATCCTTATTTCATGATTATGTTGTGGTTTAGTTAGCTTTAGGAACTTCCAGCAATTAAAGGAGTTTTGGGCAGATGTTCTGCCACTCTACACTCTTTATGAATGTAGGGAGCTATTTCAAAAATATATTTTATATTTACTATGATTTATGTAATTTATTATATCTGTTTATATATTTTTGATAATTAAAAGTTACTCCTATTTATATTTATAGCAGGTTGCACTACTAACTCCATATATCCCTTAAGTGCCCAAATTTAAGATATACTTCAAAGTTTCTATAAATAGGTTTTTGTAATTTTTATTTTTTTAATATTTTGTTCAATGCTTTAACTCTTTAAGTGCACTTTTTATGAATGTATTAAAATACAAACTAATATTTCAAAATAATTTTTCTAATATAAGACAAAAATAAGACAAAAATTCGTTTCTATACTAAAAAAGATACCATGGAGTATCTTTAAATAACACAAAAACTTTTACTCTATTGGATAGTTAACTAAATTTAATTTATATATGTCAACACAAATCACATACTTGAGCTTTACTATTTTTGTCTGATATAATTTTAATAGCTATTGTCATTATTATACAATATAGATTAATTTTTGTCTATTTTTTCCATTTCATTTACATATTTTATAAATTCAACTTATATATTACATAAAAAAACATCCTCAGAAGTAATTTTTAAGACTCACTTCTAAAGATGTTTTTATTATATGATTTTACATTAATTAATTATTTTATTTTTAATCTTACGTCACCTTTTATTCTTCTTATTAATGGGTGATTAACTGTTCTCATTACATGGTCAGTTATATGATATACACCTAATTTTAATTTTGGTGCAGAACCCATTACTGTATTACTACAGTCAGTACAGTTACCTATTAATATAACTTCTGCTCCAGCTTTTTTAAATTCTATACATTTTTGAGCTTGTCCTGGACAGTGTCCTGGATTTTCACATTTTAATGCACCTTTTATTTCTTGAGCTTGTTTACATTTTTGAACTGATACTATATCAGTAACGCCCATTTTAGCTGCTATGTCTCTCATTCTTTCTTCGTTAGGTCCACACGCACAGACTAAAAGACCCATTTTTCTCTTTTCATTAACAAATGGCATAGTAACTATTATACCACCACTAGTTTTAGTTATTGGAGTATCTAAAGTAGTAGCTTTTCCTGTAAAAGGTCCTCCTAGGATTATTTCACCATATTCACCTTTTATTCCACCAGCTCTTTCAATTAATTCTCCAACAGTAGTTCCGATTGGCACATCTTCAAATACTATAGATTCTTTTCCACTGTTTAATTGACCAACTACAGTTATATTTTTAGATATAACTGGTCTTTTTTGCTCAACAGCTTCTACTATTCTAGTTAATGTTTCCACGTTTATTACTACTGCATTAGCTTCTGAAGGTAATTGAGTTGGCTCAAGTAATTTTCCTAGAACATCTCTTACTATAGCTCTCTCTTCTCCCATTGGGTACATATCAACTAGTTCAGCAACTTCTATATTATCTCCTGGTTTTATTACTTTTTTGAATGCTGCTATTGCTTCTGGATGTTTGCTTTTTATTGCTAGCATACCTTTTCCAGCATTAGTAACTTCCATAGCATATTTTATACCTTTGTAAACTATTTCTGGATTTTCTTCTATTTCTTTTATGTTATGAGCTAGTAAAGGTTCACATTCAGCTGCATTTGCTAATATTGTTCCACCTTTTAAATCTATGTTTAATTTTATATGAGTAGGGAATCCTGCTCCACCCATTCCTACAACTCCAGCTTCTTTAATTAAGTCAAGTATACTTTCTCCTTTTAATGGTTCAAAAGTATCATCTTGTGCTTCATCAGCTTCAATTACTATAGCTTGGTCATTTATTTCACTTATTTTTCCACTAACACTGGCATAAATATTTGCTCCTAATCCAGCTGGTTCTGCGATTAGAGTTCCTTTTTTTACTACATCTCCAACACTTACTACTGGCTTATCTGGACCACCAACGTGTTGTTTTAATAAAATAGAATATAGTTTGTTCAACTAGTACGCCCCCTTAAATATATTAATTTTTTTTATAAGCTGTTCAAATAATATTAATCTTGTTTTTCTATTACAAGACTTTAACATATTGTTTATTTCTATAGAACATATCGCTTATTATCAAAGCAATTTCTATGCCAACTTTTAAACAAAGTTATACCCTTTGAAAATACTATCTTACAGCGTTTATAATTCAATTTAATCATTTAAACCCAATAAAAAAAAGTCAATTATTAGACGTTTTTTTTACTGATTTAATCTATAATTATTGATATTACATACATACATAAAAAAGTGTCAAAAAACAGACACCGTCTTTTTATCGACACTTTTCTAACATATACTATATAATTTCCCACAACACTGCTAAAAATATACATTTATTAATTATTAATTTTTTAGTTTTTGTACTCCATTAGAATCAACTATGTAATTGTCTTTATATAATAAATCAGATATTTTTACTAAGCTATATCCATCTTTTTTAAGTCTATTTATTATGGTGTCCAAATAGTTATCTACATCATTTATATTAGCATGAAATAAAACTATTGAACCAGGCTGAGCTTCTTTTATTACTTTTTCAATTACATGATTTGGGCCAAGCTCTTTCCAATCTATCGAATCTACATCCCACTTAATTACTTTATAACCTAAATCCCCACAAATGTCCATAGCTTTATTGTTTACGTCTCCAAAAGGTGGTCTAAATAGATTAGTCTTTTTACCTGTTATGCTAAATATTTTTTCCGATGTAGTTTCTATTTCTTCTTTTATATCCTCTTTTGATATCTCTTTTAAATTAGCATGTGTATTTGAATGATTTCCAATCTCATGTCCTTTTTCATCTATAGCTTTAACAATTTCTTTGTTATCATCCACCCAACTACCAACTAGAAAAAAAGTAGCTTTTATGTTATGTTTATCCAAAATTTTAAGAATATCATCCATGTTATCAGTTCCCCAAGCAACATCAAAACTCAGAGCTATCTTTTTCTCATTTGTATCAACTCTATATATAGGCATTTTTGAGTTATCAGATTTAGAGCACACATATTTTATTCCATAAACAAGAGCAAATATTAGTACCAATAATAATGAAAAAAATAAAACACTATATATTAAAGCTTTAGTTCTCTTAACTTCTCTTTTCATACTGTTCCCCCTTTTAAATAAATTCTTCTATATTTAAAATTTATTTTTTTTTAGCTCAAAAAAGTACTGTAATATTTAATTTATAGGACAACAAATAAAAAAATAAACTCTATATTAGGCCAATTAAATCCTTTAAAATACTACTTTTTTTAATTTTTTTATATTTTTTACATTTTTACCTTTATTTTTCTGTATATATTATTTTTATTTTGGAGAAATTAGTATTAACATCACATAAATAAAAGTGTTGTTAGACATCATAAACTAATTATTTAAGGAGGAAATTTACTATGTCAAATTCAAACAGAACAGTAGTGCCAGAAGCAAAAGCAGCTTTAAATCAAATGAAATTAGAAATAGCTAACGAAATAGGTTTATCTAACTATGAAAACATAGACAAAGGTAACTTAACAGCTAGAGAAAATGGATATGTTGGTGGATACATGACTAAGAAATTAGTTGAAATGGCTGAAAGACAAATGGCTGGAAAATAGATAGTAAATTTTGACACCTGGGTATCAACAGGGCTGCCGATTGGTAGCCCTGTTTTCTTGTCTTCATTTATAAAATTAATTTTATCTAATTTGTTAAAGATTAATGATACTATACAAATTATTCTTTTAATTTTGTATAAATTAGTTTAATATATTATATATAGAAATAGTTTGACGGAGGATGATATTTATGTTTGAAAACTCATCTGAAGAATTAGCTTATCACAAACTTTTAATTTTGTATATATTGGAAAAAATTAAAATGGATTTAACTAATTCTCAAATAACTCAAGTAGTATTAGAGACTGAAATGATGAATTACTTTTCATTACAACAGCTTTTATCTCAGCTTATGGAATCTAAGTTTTTGACTACATATAAAGACTCTGACAGAGAATATTATGCTCTTACTCAAAGAGGTGTAGAAAGTCTAGAATACTTTTTTAATCGAATACCTACTAGTGTTACTGAAAAAATAGACAAGTATATAGATTCTAATAAAGAAAATTTACTAGCAGATACTCAAGTAAAATCTAGCTTCGTAAAACAAAGTGATAATGAATTTATTGTCAATCTTAGAGTCATAGAAAATCAATCTAACTTAATAGATTTAAATCTAAATGTTTCATCAGAGAAACAAGCAAAACTTATTTGTAACAATTGGAAAAACAATGCATCTTATATGTATGCTGAAGTTATCGACTTACTTATAAGAGACATACATTAAGGCCTACAAACAAACTATAGTTGTAGGCTCTTTTCCTACCTTGATTACTTTTATTAATTTATTATTTGCAGTTTCATATACTTTAACTGAGTTTTCTTGAGTATCTGATACAAATAATAACTTTTCATCTTTAGATATTTCTAATCCCTGAGGAATTCCATCTATTTCAATATTTCCAATATATTTACTTGTTGTATAATCCAAAATTCTTACATTATTATAACCCAAGTCAGCAACATAAACTTTTTTCCCACTATAATTAAACCTTATTTCTACTGGCAATAAGAATTCATATAATACCTTTTTTATATCCATACTTACTTCATCAACTATTACAAGCTTTCCATCAAGTGTTGATATATACATTTCTTTCTTTTGTTTATCAAGTGCTATATGCCATGCTCTAAAGTCCATATTGATTTTCTTTTGTATACTTTTATTTATTGTGTCTATACATACTATCGAATTTATACATGGTACATATAACTTTTTACTCTCTCTGTCAAAATCAAATCCATGTGGCATATTATCAACACCAATGATTCCTATTGGATTTAATGTATTTTTATCCAACACATATATGCTATTTGAATCTTCATTTGCTACAAATAGCTCATTATCACTAAGCATAACTTGACTAAGACTTCCTCCTATAGAAACAGTATCAATTATTTTATCATTACTTAAGTCTAAAACATATAGTATTCCATTGCTCGAACTAGGTATGTATATCAAATTTTTTTCCTTTTCTATGCAAAAATGATGTGGATATATATTATCCTCTAATACTATTTCTTTTTCTAGTTCAAGTGTAGAATAATCAACTATACTAATGCTCTTTGATAGGTAGTTAGAAATATAGATTTTCACATAACCCCTCCTCTCTACAATACATATACTACAATAATATATTATTTTATTAGCTTGTATTATGCTTTATAGTTGCATTATTATACATATATTTGGTATTATTATTGATGTTGACACAATGAAATAATAATTAATGGAGGTCTTTTTTATGAAGGTTACTTTTAACCCAAGTGGTGTTTGTTGTAGAGAGATGTTTTTTGAAGTTGATGAAAATAATGTGATTGTTGATGCTGAGTTTATAGGCGGATGTAATGGAAATTTATTAGGGCTTAAGAGTTTAATAATTGGTCAAAATGCTCTTGAAATTGCTGATAAATTAAATGGTATTGATTGTGGAGGTAAGGGTACTTCTTGCCCAGACCAATTATCTAAAGCTATTCGTCAATCTATATAGATATTACTAATATATAGTGATACGCTAATCTAAAAACTGATTTCATTAAAAAAGGAGTTGTCTATTATTTTAGCCAACTCCTCTTTATATATCTTTTATTTATATCCATATATTTATATCTATGTATTTATTTTATAAGATTATAATTTCTTTACCAAAGTTCTAACTGTGCCTATCATATATAAAGAACCTGCACTTATTATAATATCATCTTTGTTTGATGTTTCCAATGTATAATTAACTGCATCTTCTATTTCATGCTTTGATGTTACATCACTTACATATTTTAATATTTTTTCTTTTAATATATCTGAATTTATAGCTCTTGGATTATTAGGAGTTGTTGTCACTACTTTGCTAAATTTAGGCATTAGTATGTCCAAGACACCATCAATATCTTTATCTTCCAACATGCCTATTAATAAAGTTAGTTTTTTGTCTTTAAAATGTTTATCAAGTGCTTTTGCTAAAGATTTTGCTCCATCTTCGTTATGTGCTCCATCTATTATAAATATTGGACTTTCTTTTATCTTTTCTATTCTTCCTGGCCATTTAGTAGTTATAAGACCTTTTCTTATAGATTCTTCACTTATATTATCTAATTTTTTTATATCTTTTAGATATTTTAGTACACTCATTGCCAATATAGAATTATTTATTTGATGTTCACCTATCAACATTATTTCAAGATTCTTATAAGTTTCTCCCATTATATTACAGTCATATATTTGAGAGTTTATGTTTGATTTTTTTATATTTATATCATCAAAATTAACTTCTATGTATTTTGCATTTTTTTCTTTGCAAACTGACTTTATAACATCCTTTGCTTCATCAGTCTGGTCATATACAAGTACTATTCCATTTTCCTTTATTATACCAGCTTTTTCATATGCTATTTTTTCTATTGTATCTCCAAGTATTCCTGTATGGTCTAAACTTATAGATGTTATTACACTTACAAGTGATTTTGTTATTATATTTGTAGCATCATATCTTCCACCTAATCCAACTTCTAAAGCTACAAAATCTACTTTCTGCTCGGAATAGTAATAAAATGCCATTGCAGTAACCACTTCAAATTCAGTTGGATATGCATAACCTTGACTTACCATGACTTCTATCTTTTCTTTTATTAAACCAATTATTCTAGCAACATCTTCTTGTGGTATATTCTCTCCATTTACTCTTATACGCTCAGTAAAAGTTTCTAGATATGGAGATGTGTATAAGCCGACCTTATATCCACTTTCTCTTAATATATTAGAAATAAAAGAACACACTGAACCTTTTCCATTAGTTCCAGCTACATGTATTATATTTAAAGTTTCTTGTGGATTTTCCAACAGTTCTAATAATTTTCCAATATTCTCTAACCCTAATCTTATACCAAACTTATTGGTTTGTGATATATATTCTAATGCTTCTTCATATTTCATTATCTAATTCCCCCTGTATTGGCATTTTATTTTATGTTATCTAATTATAGTATATTTTTAACTTTTAATCTACTGACAAAGAATACATATAATCTAACACCTTCTACATTAAATTTAGTTAATAAATTTTTATTTATTTTTTGTATTTTTATATCTTTCTACTAATTCAGTTAATGTATATATTGAAACTAAGTCATATTTTGATATATCCATATAATTAAATTTCAAATCAAATCTTTTCTCTAATTTTTCTAATAGATTAAAACAATTATCATAAACTAATCCTATCTCTTTATTAAAAAGACTACATTGAAATAATTTTTCATTCTCAGCTTCAGTATTTAAACACTCTCTAATAACATCCGCAACTTCCATAAGCAGAGCATTTTCCTTATCATATAAATCCACTTTAAAATCTGGAATCCTACTATACTTATCTAAATCACGACTACTCCAACAATTTTTGGTTGCTAGAGACTCAAGTTTTTTATTTAACGCAGATACTGTTATGTTTGGTTCTTCTGACAATATTTTAGCTATTTTCCCAGTAAATTTTGCAGCTACATAACTATTACATTTTGGTGGCAATCTGAAAGAATTATTTATATCACAACTTATATATGAATTACTATCCATAACACATTGAACATCATATTTTTTATTGTACCAAAAAGAATTCTCTATATCTAAAGTAGAAGCCCTTACACCTATAACATTGTTAAACATAGCTGGATAACTCAAGTCAAAGTTATTGGCTAAGGAACATACTATTATCTTTCCTTTTCTAAACAATTCATAGCAAACTTCAAATAAACCTTTAACACTTTCTACACCTATAACTGATAAACTTAAGTTAATCAGTCTTATATTAGTATCCAAAAGGTATTTTAATGCCTCTTCAAGAACCTTTATATTTGCAATACTATCTTTACCTAAAACTTTTATCACAAATAGTTCTACATCTTCATACTCCTTTTTTATTATTGATGCACAAGCAGTTCCATGACCATCCTCATCATCAAATTTGTCTGATATAAAGATATAGTCATGCATACATTCAAAAGCAATTCCTCCAACTAAGTTATCTTTTAAGTAATCATGTTCTTTATCTATTCCTGTATCTAATACTGCAACCTTAACTTTATTATTCATATCACATATATTCTCCATTACTAAAAGTTTTTAATATATCTACATTAATAGTTCATCTTAAACTTTAATTTATGTGGCACAATTTATCTTTTAAATGCTATATTTGTTGCTAAAAACGTAAAATAAGTACACTATATACTTAATTCATCTTAATTATATCAATTATTGTCATTAAATTGTTAAATATTACGATAAAATTTTTAGATTTATATCACATTTTAGAATTATTTGTAAAAAGGGGACTGTCTTTTTTATTAGACAATCCCCTTGTATATTTTATTATTTATTATTCACAATTAATTATATTTCATATTTTGTAATTTAAATGTTATATATCTTAATTCTATTTATCTAGGGGAATAATTATCTTTATATGTTGTACAACCCATTTAAGCACTATTCTAAAAATTAATATCCGTAAGTAATATTAAAAAACTATATTTTGTTAGTATCTAAAAAATCCAATCAAATAAAATTTCTCTTGCATGTTAAATAATACCATATATCTATACATTATATCATATTTCAATAAATAAATTGCATAAAAGGAAATCTTTTAATAGAATTAAACTATTTATAAAATCATTACCATAAGTTCTACAGACTATAAGTGAATTTTTGATACTTACAGGCTACCATCTTAATCATTGATATAACTAGCTAAAATAGCTATAATAAAATGAAACAATTATTTATAGAATTTTATAAATATTCATTATTTTTAAGGGGTGATTGTATTTGAAAAAAGACATGTCAAAAAGAGAAATCTTAAAGGAAAGCTTTCTAGCATCAATCCCAATATTTCTAGGATATATTCCCTTAGGACTTATTTGTGGTATTATGCTTCAAAAATCAGGTCTACCAGCCTTCTATATATTGTTTATGTCATTTATAGTATTTGCTGGTAGCTCACAATTTGTAGCTGCTTCTATGCTCGCTTCAAACGGAAGTATTACTTCAATAATTTTAACTACATTTATATTGAATCTTCGCAACTTCCTAATGAGCTCTAACTTACATATGCACATAAAAAATAAGAACATGAAATTTTTAATGTATTTTTGTCATGGTGTTACAGATGAAACATTTGCTATAAACTTAGAAAAATATACTTATGGAAATTGGACTGATACACATGCTTTATACTTAAATAACCTTTGTATAATAGTATGGGCTGTAAGTTGCTTCGTGGGTGCATTTCTTGGAGAGATTGTTCATATAAGCGATTCTGTTGCTGGCTTTCTGCTGACAGCTATGTTCATTACTCTAATAGTTAATCAAATTAAAAATAAAATATATGTACTTGTTTCTATACTTTCTATATTATTATCAGTAGTTTTATATACTTTCTTTAAGAATAGTTTAGTTATTATAATAGCATCTATTTTATCTGCTTTATTTGGTTTTTATATTCAAAAATTAACACATAGAAAGGAAGGCAACTATGAATAATAACTACATAATTATAGTTATCTTAGGCATGGCAATTGTTACTTATATTCCAAGAATTTTACCTATGATAATATTCTCAAAAAATGATATGCCTGAATCTATTAAAGATATCATGAAATTTATACCTATTGCTATACTTAGTTCACTAATAGCAAAAGATATTTTCTTTAATGGAGATAATCTATACCTTTCATTTACTAATCCTAAGATTATTTCAAGCATAATAGTACTATTAGTAGCTTATAAATTTAAATCTATTGCAGTATCAATAGCTGTAGGTGCAATATCCATATTTTTATTTGGAATTATATTATAATACTATATACAACATATGATATAGTACAAAATATAAAATATACTATATTGAGGTTAATATTTAAAAATTAAATTAATGCAGATTATAATTGGGATACCTTACATATAAAACAATATTGATAACTACTAAATTACCACTTTACATAATAGAAACTGTCTTAATATAGAAAATTTCTTCTACATTAAGACAGCTTTGAATCAATAGCTTTGTGATGACATTAAATATTTTTTACTATATTTCTTTACCTTTTTCAAAATTAATACATTATATCACATAACAAGCTTGTTAAAGTTGCTTTTAAATCTTTAAGTCTGTACTTACTAATAGGTATAAATTTTTCATTAATAGTAATCATATTGTCTCCAATATCTTCTATTCTTCTCAAGTTAACAATGAAACTTGTATGACATCTAAAAAAGCCATTTTCACACAATAACTTTTCCGCTTGTTTCATACTCATATTAGCTTTATAATCTCTACCTGATGTATGTACAACTAAATCTCTCTTTACAGTTTCAACATACAAAATAGAATCTATCAGTATTCTGTTAAATCCTTTTTTATTGTACAAAACTATATAACGCTCCTTCTTTCTTTGAAGGTTGTCAATACAAAGATTTACACCCATTGCGAAATTACTATACTCTATAGGTTTTACTAAATACCTATAAGCACGAACTTCATAACCTTGTGGGGCATACTCTGAAAAAGCTGTCGTAAATATAATCTCTACCTTTTCATCAAATTTTCTTATTTTTTTAGCCACCTCGATTCCATTAATATCTTTCATTTGGATATCCAAAAATATAATGTCAATTTTTTCTGGGTATTTGGAGAGTAAATCTTCTCCACAGGAAAATTCCAATATTTGATAATTTAGACACCTTTCAGACAACAGTTTTTCTGCAAACTCTTTTAGTATGCTTCTTTGTATTTTCTCGTCATCACATATAACTACCCTAAACATAATATCACCTCCAAATCTAAAATATCATTTAGTTTACTTTATTTCAATTTACAAACTGTATCTAACTAGCTTTATATTTAAATTTTGATATAAATTTAAATTGTCGATTAAATTACTCATAACAATTATTTTTGATATATAAACTTATTTTTTGACATATTTATCTTTTTTTTTAACTATACAACATAAAAAATATAGGAAAACAAACGCAACATGTATTTATTATCCTATATTAAATATTATAATATATCAATTTTTTATTGATTATAAAGTTCAAAAATATAAAATTAATACAGTCATAATAAGATAAAAATATCACATATCTCTAAAAAATTATAACATCATATTTATCTACATAGAAAGAAAAACATACAAAGAATACATATTTAGTACTCTTTGTATGTTTTTATCCCACACATTTATTTTACTTTAGTTTTTAAATTTGCTAATCTTTCCTCAACAGATTTAATCATTTCTTCAAATTTTTCTTTTTTAGCTTTTTCTTCTTCTATTAAGCTTTCAGGAGCTTTTGCTAAGAATCCTTGATTTGCAAGTTTTCCATTAACTCTCTTTATCTCTCCCTCTAACTTTTTCATTTCTTTAGATAGCCTTTCAATTTCTTTTTCAAAGTCAACTAATTCATTAAGAGGTATGAATATTTCAACACCATCAATAACTACACCAACTGCATCTTCTGGTACATTTGATTTGTCTTTTGCTATCTCAACAGTTGAAGCAGATGCTAAAGTTATAAAATAATCCTTACCAAGTTCAATAGTTTCTATTTTATCTTCACTTGGTACTATTATTAATTTAGCCTTCTTAGAAGGTGGTACATTCATTTCTGCTCTCACATTTCTTATACTTCTTATACCTTCCATTAATAAACTCATCATTTCTTCTTCATCAACCATATTATCTTCTTCATTATATTTTGGCCATTCAGATACTATTATACAACCTTCAACAGTAGGAAGATGAGTGTATATTTCCTCTGTTATAAATGGCATATATGGATGTAGTAATTTTAATATTTTTTCAAGTACATAAGTTAATGTATATAAAGCAGCAGACTTAGCATCTGTATCGTCTCCATATAATCTAGGTTTTACCATTTCAATATACCAGTCACAGTATTCTGACCAAGTAAAATCATATATCTTTTGTAATGCTATCCCTAAATCAAATTTATCCATATTATTAGTAGCTTCTTTTACAATATTATTGGCTCTTGATATTATCCATTTGTCAGCTAGAGTTAAATTATCTTTTACATTTTCTCTATTTATATTCTTAATTATCTCCTCATCAATATTCATAAATACAAATCTTGATGCATTCCACAATTTATTAGCAAAGTTTCTAGCAAATTCTACTCTTTCCATATAGAATCTCATATCATTTCCTGGGGAATTTCCAGTTGTTAATGTAAATCTTAGTGCATCAGCTCCATATTGCTCGATTATTTCTAATGGGTCGATACCATTTCCTAAAGATTTACTCATTTTTCTACCTTGAGAGTCTCTTACTAAGCCATGAACTAGTACATGGTCAAATGGTTTTTCATTCATACAGAACATACCTGCAAATGCCATTCTAACTACCCAGAAGAATATTATATCGTATCCTGTAACAAGTACACTTGTTGGATAATAATAATCTAATGCATCTGTCTTATTTGGCCATCCTAGGGTAGAGAAAGGCCATAATGCAGAACTAAACCAAGTATCTAGTGCGTCTTCATCTTGTTTAAAATGAGTGCTTCCACATTTAGGACATTTATCTGGCATCTTTTTAGCAACTACTATTTCTCCACACTCTTGACAATAGTAAGCTGGTATTTGATGACCCCACCATAATTGTCTTGATATACACCAATCTCTTATATTTTCTAACCATTGTAAATAAGTTTTATCAAATTTATCTGGAACAAATTCTAATTCTCCTTTTTTAAGAATCTCTATAGCTGGTTTTGCAAGTTCTTCCATCTTAACAAACCATTGCTCTGATAATCTAGGCTCAATTACTGTATGGCATCTATAACAAGTTCCTACATTGTGATTATGCTCTTTTATCTTGATTAGATATCCTTGTTCTTTTAAGTCTGCTATGATGGCTTTTCTACACTCAAATCTATCCATACCTTCATATTTTCCACAAACTTCGTTCATAGTTCCATCTTCATTCATTGTATTTAATTGCTCAAGATTATGTCTTAAACCTACTTCAAAATCGTTAGGGTCATGAGCTGGAGTCATCTTAACAGCACCAGTTCCAAACTCTAAATCTACATAACTATCTGCAACTATTGGAAGTTCTCTTCCTACTAATGGAAGTATTGCTGTTTTTCCTATTAAGTGTTTGTATCTATCATCTTCTGGATTTACAGCTATACCAGTATCCCCTATCATTGTTTCAGGTCTAGTAGTAGCTATTTCCAAGAAGTCTTCACTATCTTTTAATGGATATTTTATATGATAAAAGTTTCCATCCTGCTCTTCATGCTCAACTTCTGCATCTGATAAAGTAGTTTTACAGTCTGGACACCAGTTTATTATTCTATTCCCTCTATATATATGTCCTTTTTCATATAGGTTTACAAAGAACTCTATAACTGCTTCATTGCAACCTTCATCCATAGTAAATCTTTCTTTATCCCAATCACAAGAATCTCCTAATTGTTTAAGCTGATTAACTATTTTTCCTCCAAATTCGTCTCTCCATGCCCAAGCTCTCTTCAAAAATTCTTCTCTTCCTATTTCGTATTTAGTCTTACCTTCTTCTTTTTTTATTCTTTCAACAACTTTAACTTCAGTTGCTATAGAAGCATGGTCAGTTCCTGGAAGCCAAAAAGCTTCATATCCATCCATACGTTTCCATCTAATAAGTATATCTTGAAGAGTATGGTCAAGAGCATGTCCCATGTGCAATTGACCTGTTATATTTGGAGGCGGCATCATTATTGTAAATGGTTTTTTATCTGGGTTTGGTTTAGATTTAAAATACCCTTCATCCATCCATTTTTTATATAGCCTAGCCTCAAAATCTTTAGGATTATAAGTTTTTGATAAGTTCGTATTTTCCATTGTATTGCCTCCTATATTTTTATAAATAAATTTTTTAAATATTTTTGGGAATAAAAAAGAGCCTTTCATCCTCTTTTAAAAGGACGAAAAGCTCGCGTTACCACCTTAATTCCAAAGATTAAAAATTCATCAACACATAATTAAATTAATAGTTAATGACAATCTTAATAACTTTGACTCTCAAAGAATTTAACGATTCTAACCGTCTAAACTTACTAATAGTTCAGTTTAGAAACTCCAAAGCTACATTCAGCAAACCTTATACTTAGAAAATCTTACAGCCAGTGAATTTTCCTCTCTTTTAGTAGTATTTACTTACTCCTCTTCTTCTTAGTCTTTAATATTATATATTATTATATACAAATATTATTCTCTTTGTCAATTATTTTTATTTTATTTTTTCTGAATTTTCCCAATTATCATTTTTTATATTCTATGCTAATTATTATAATCTATACTATTTTTTTAAATTATTTTGTTTTACATAGTCAATAATTATTCTATTACTTTATTGACATTTTTACTACTATTTTATCAATTTTATGTTAGTTTCACTTTATATGTTATTTTCCTATATGACATTTTAACTATAATATTTTAAATGTAATTAAGTTATGTATTATATTTTATAAATGCTTTATTTTATATTTTTTAAAGTTCACTATAGGTTTTCTTGCCAGAAGTTTTTAGGCATAACATTCTCTGTAATTGGCAATATAGTATATCCTCTCTCTTTTAAAATTCTTATCATATTATTTAAAGCATTTACACTTTGTTCTTTTTCATGAATTAATACTACTAATTCATCTCTTTTTCTTCCATAATATAAAATATTACTAACTATTTGACTTGTGGACGATTTCCAGTCTTGTGTATCTAAATTCCAATCCCAAATTAGGTAATTATTTGCCATAAGCTTATCGTATGAACCTTCTGGCATATATGGCTTACTTCCATATGGTAGTCTTATTAACTTTGAGCTTTGACCAGTTATATCCTGTAGCGTTTTATTACATGTGTCAAATTCTCCAACTGTTACTTCTGGACTCTTATACAACTTATGTATATCATGACTTACACTATGAAATCCTATCGAATTTTGTTCTTCTAAGACTCTCTTCACCTCTTCTTTGTGGTTTTTCATATTTTGATTAAGCATGAAAAATGTCGCTTTGACATCATTTTCTTTTAAAATATCGAGCAACGCATTTGTATATTTTGATGGTCCATCATCTATTGTTATGTATGCAACTTTTTCAGATGTAGCTCCTGGTCCTTTCCTCTCTTCTTGAGATGTTTTATATATAATTTCTCCTAAAGTGTTATTTTGAGAAAGTAATTCTAATGTAGTTTTATCTTTTGTATTGAGATTTTCAACTGGAACATTGTTAATTTTTTCTTCTAATAATGTCCCAGTTAAAATTAAAACAGCTACAAGAAATACACGTATAATTACATGAAAAACAGTTTTATTATCTTTAATTTTCATCCCCCATATCTCCCTTTTTATAAAAACATAAACTCAAACTAAAAAAATTATTTTTTATATTTATTGTCCTTCTTATTACTTTTTATGTCTCTGCTAAATATTTTCTTTACTTGTTCTTCTTCTTTTTCTCCCAATGATTCTACTCTCTTTATTCCCATAGAAGTTAAAAATTGTAGAACATTTAAATTATCAAATGGTGTTTCCATATTTGTACTTTCACTGTATTCATCAACATTCTTAGTACCTTCTTCTACACTTAAAATACGCTTAGGACCTCCCACACAACCTCCTACGCAGCCCATTCCTTCTATGAAAGTAGCCTCTATCTCTTTATTTAAAACTTTCTTCAGACCATCCATACATTCTTTTGTTCCTTCAAATGCTTTTTCTTTAAACTTTATGTTTTTATCAATTCTTCTAACTGATAATTTGACTGCTTTACTTACACCCCCTGTTCTAGCATAAACTCTACCTGAAAGAGATGCTTCTACTCTATTACTTTCATCCATTACTGCTGGATTTAGTTCTAATGCATCAAATATTTCCTGTAATTCTTTAAACGTAAGTACAAAATCAACTGCATCCTTTATATCTTCCAACATTGCTTCTTTCTTCTTTGCCATACAAGGGCCTATAAATACAACTTTAGCCTCTGGATTTAAAATCTTTACAGCTCTACCACAAGCAATCATAGGTGACACAGATGGTGATACCTTATCTAATATTTGAGGAAAACTATTTTGTATTAAGCTAACCCAAATAGGGCAACAGCAACTAGTTATAAAGCATCCTTCTTCGTCCTTTTTCATATGCTCATAATAGTCATATGCTTCTTTTGCAGTAAGCATATCTGCTGCTAAAGCAACTTCTATCATATCTTCAAATCCTATCTTTTTTAATGCAGTTCTTAACTTACCAGGACTTACATCTTTTCCAAATTGACCTACAAAAGCTGGTGCGACTATTGCATATACGGGACTCTTTATATCTTTTAATAGCTTTATCATTGGTATGAATTCAATCTTATCTGATATCGCACCTAATTTACATCTTGACACACAATCACCACAGGCACTACATGTATCTTCCTCATTACAATTAATATGCTTATTTCTTATATTGCATGACTCATCTTCTTTATTATTTTCATCACAATATTTACAAGCATCTGATATTATAGATATTATTGGTCTTTTTACTTCATCCAAATTTACAGCTTCGTGCAATGCATCTTTTAGGTTTTTATCTGTATCTCCTGTTACATCCAATCCCATAGTTACCCTGATTAAATTCACCATAGTATCTTTGTCAAATTGATTATCAAAATGACTATCTAAATTTTCGTTTAACTCTTCACTTAAAATTTTTTCAGGCAAGTTTTCAATATCTTCTGTATCCTCATTCCATACTGCCTTTACAAGTTCTCCAAAAAGCTTCATTTTGTATCTTTCTAATATTTTAGAATTATCATTTATAGTATTCATAAAAAATAGTACCTCCGTAAATTAAACTTATATATGTTTAATATTTACAAAGATACTATTTTTTATTTATTATTTATTGACTATTATTGATATGACTTATTTAATTTTTTCAATAATTCTATTTCAAGCATTATTTTCATTAAATGATAGTTAAAGACTGGACTTTTTTCTTCATCTACATTCCAATCCAGTTCGTCCACACCATATGTTTTCTTAAGGTATTTATATGTATGCTCTTTTAAATAGAGTTTATTTTCTAGTAACTCTATAGATTGCATGTGAAAGTGGATTTCTCTACATATCCTTAAGGCATTTTCTATTTTTTCTATATTGGTTTCACTTAAACTATAGTCTAGCTCGTCGATAAGTTTTGAATATATTTCTTCCAATTTTTCTACTTCTTCTTCAAATTTTTCTACATCTAGATTTTCTTTTCTAAGTATTTTTTCTTCAATAAGCAACATTGAAAGTTCTTCTATTTTTTTAAACTCATCTATAACACTATTTAGGTAGTTTGGTCTAGCAACATAATAATTAACGAGTACACCAAATAAAACTCCTACAGATGTATCTAATACCCTGTGTAAAGAATAGTATACGGGGTCATTGTTTCCTACACCTAGATGTATGGCTAGAAAAGTGACACAGGCAACAACTACTGACTTTATTTTAAACAGATTACATAGATATATTGAACACATTACACCAAGACCACATAAAAATGGGTCTCCTGCTTTGGTGATAGCAAATAAAAATCCTATTATACCACCCAAAATAGTACCTTCTACTCTATTGATTCCTGTCTTTAAAGAACCTTTCACTGTGTCCTGAACAGAAATTATACATGCTACTAGAGAATAAAACATATTCTCAACTAAATAATTACCAAGAAGCATACATAAAGTTACACTAATTCCTGTCTTTATAGTCCTCATACCCATCTTTTGAAGTTTCAAATTTCCACCTCCTAAAAGCACCTTATATAAAATACGCATCCTCATATTTAATATGTTCCTAGTATATCACAATTTTTTAAATTTACCCATTAATCGCATTTTTTTAACAATTGCTTTTTAATTTAGACAATAAAAAAACTGCTATAAAGCAGTTTTTTATCCTATCTCTACCATTTTACCTTCAATTGCAAAGATTATTTTTTCACATACATTTGTTATATGGTCTCCAATTCGTTCAAGGTATCTTCCTATAAGTAAAAGTTTTACACCTTGATCTATTGTATTTGAATTTTCATGCATTATTTTTAAACAATCAATTTGTACTTGCTCATATAAATCATCTACAATGTCATCTTTACTTCCAACATTATAAGCTATACTTGCATCAAATGATATTAAAGCCTCTCTAGTTTGAGACATCATATTCTTACATTCCTTTGCCATTTTAGGTATATCTATCAACTCTTTTATATAAGCTTCTCCACCTATTTTCAACATTTCTCTAGCTATATTTGCTGCATAATCTCCAATTCGTTCTAATTCTATTGATATGTTTCCCAAAGAATAAATAAATCTTAAGTCTCTCGCCATTGGCTGTTTTAGCACTATTAATTCTATACTTTTATCTCTTATTTCTTCTCTCAATTTATTTATTTCTTCATCATCATCCACTACTTTTCTTGCACCCTCTAAATCTTTTTCTATCATACAAGTTACAGACTTTTCTATTGCCTCTTCACATTTTTCCATCATAAGTACTGTCTGCTCTTTTAAAGTATCAATACTTATATCTAAACTATTATTGACCATTGTCTAACTCCTTTATAGTTATATATTTTAACCGAATCTACCTGTTATATAGTCTTCTGTTCTTTTATCCACAGGAGTAGTAAACATAGTTTTTGTATCACTAAATTCTATAACCTCTCCATTTAGGAAAAAAGCTGTTTCATCTGATATACGAGCAGCTTGTTGCATATTATGTGTAACTATGACTATTGTATAGTCCTTTTTCAAATCTTCTATAAGTTCTTCTACTTTTAATGTTGAAATTGGGTCTAAAGCAGATGTAGGTTCATCCATAAGTATAACTTCTGGTCTCATAGCAATTGCTCTCGCTATACATATACGTTGTTGTTGTCCTCCAGATAATCCTAATGCAGATGATTTAAGCCTATCTTTAACTTCCTCCCAAATAGCTGCTCCCTTCAAACTTTCTTCTACTATCTTGTCTAGTTGCTTTTTATCTCTTAACCCATGCGTACGAGGTCCATATGCAACATTATCATATATACTCATAGGAAATGGATTGGGTTTTTGAAATACCATTCCTACTTTTGTACGAAGGTTTATAACATCATCTGAAGTATAGATATCTTCTCCATCAACGGAAATAGTCCCTGTAATTGTTACATTTTCTATTAGGTCATTCATTCTATTTAATGTTCTTATAAAAGTAGATTTTCCACATCCAGATGGACCTATTAAGGCAGTAACTTTATTTTCTTTTATATCCATATTTATTTTATTTAGAGCTTGTTTGTCACCATAAAATAAATCCAAATCTTTTACACTCATTTTTATTTTATTGATTAATTCCATCATTCACACCTCTTAAATTTAATAATTAGCCTTATTTAACTTCTTAGCAACAAATCTTGCTAACATATTTAATACTAATACAATTACTATTAAAACAATACCTATACTAGCTGCTGTCGCTATGTCTCCACTCTCTTTAGTTAGTAAGTATGAGTGTACAGTTAGTGTTCTTGCACTATCAAATATTCCTCCTGGCATCTTAGCTACAGTACCTGCTGTAAGTAGTATAGCAGCTGATTCTCCAATTATACGACCAACTGACAATATTACTCCTGACAAAATTCCTGGTACTGCACTTGGAAGTACTACTTTATATAAAGTTTGAAATTTAGTAGCTCCTAATGCTAGAGATGATTCCCTATATGATTGAGGAACTGTCTTTAAAGCTTCTTCTGTTGTACGAATTATTACTGGTAATATTATTATTGCAACTGTAAGTGACCCTGCAACTATTGAATATCCCATTTTTAAGGTAACTACAAAGAAAATTCCTCCAAATAACCCATAAACTATAGATGGTATTCCTGACAAACTTTCAGTGGCAAACCTTATAGCTGTAACTGCTTTTCCTTTTTTAGCATATTCTTGTAAATATATAGCTGCTAAGATTCCTATTGGTGTTGCTACAATTATAGAAACCAATACAGTATATAATGTTGTAATTATCATTGGGAATATACCACCATCACCTGATGCTGAATAATTACTAAATAAGAAGTTAAAATTCATATTTCCGATTCCCTTTATAAATATAAATCCTACTATAACTACTAGTGATACTATTGTAAATAATGCTGATAGATATACTAATAATTTCAATATATTCTCTCTGAACTTTCTCATCTTAATTTACCGCCTTATTTGAAAGTTTATTTAAAACTAAGTTTAAAATTAATATAAATGTAAACAATACTACTCCAGTTGCAAATAACATTTCTTGATGTGTCCCAAATGCATATCCCATTTCAAGTGCTATATTAGTTGTAAGTGGTCTTACACTATCTGTTATAGAAGTTGGCATAACTGGTGAATTTCCTGCAACAAGTATTACTGCCATTGTCTCTCCTAAAGCTCTTCCTACGCCTAGTACTACTGCTGCTAATACTCCAGACTTTGCAGCTGGTAATACAACTTTAAATATTGTTTCTATTTTTGATGCACCAAGTGCTAATGAACCCTCTTTATATGCTTTTGGTACTGCTCTTATAGCTGTTTCTGATACAGATATTATTGTTGGAAGCATCATTACTGCTAATACTATTATTATTGCTAATAAACTCTGTCCTTTTGGAAGATTAAATATACTTTGTATCATTGGAACTATTACTGCAAGGCCAAACACCCCATATAGTACTGAAGGTATACCTGCCAGAAGTTCAACTGCTGGTGACATTATTTTTGCTAATCTTTTAGGTGCTACTTCTGCTATAAATATAGATGTTAATATTCCAATTGGTACTCCTATTACAAGTGCACCAATTGTAGCAACTATTGATGCTGCTATCATAGATGATATTCCAAACTTATTAGCTGAAGGAACCCAATCCGCACCTGTTAAAAAATCTATAAATGAGTATCCCTCAAATATAAAAGGTCTTAACCCTTTATAAAATACAAATCCTATTATCAAAAGTAAACTTGCAACTGCTACTAAAGCACTTAATAGAAATATATTTTTTGCTACTTTTTCAACTATATATTTAGTCTTATTTCCATTATTGTCATTTTTTTCTAAACCTACTAACCTAGATTTTACTATCATAATATCCTCCCATTTAAAATATACCTATTTATTTTCGTTCTGTATTTAAAATTTAAATTTTTATAAGTTCGTTATCATTAAATTTTCTATATTTTTATTCTACTTTTTTTAAGTTAAATCTATATTAGGTTTAAGTTAAACAAGTGTAAAATTATATTCACTTTTTTAACATTAATTTTACTTTTTGGACTATATTTGACATTTACTTTACAATTTAACTATATTTGGCAACAATAAAATAGCAGATATAAGTAATAATACGTACTACACGTAATTTATTATTTATATCTGCTATTAAAATTTGTTAACTAGATTTAACCTTTTATAATCTATATATTTATTATTCCTTATTAAAGTAATACCCTGCTCCTCTTATTGTTATGATTTTTTGAGGATTTTTGTAATCTTTCTCTATTTTCTTTCTCAGTCCGTTCACTGCAACTACTACACTATAATTATCCTCTAGATAATCATTTAACCATACATGTTCATATATCTCTTTGGTAGTTAAGGTCTTTTCTGGATTCTCTATAAAATAGTTCAACAACTTATTTTCTGTTGGAGTTAATTTTATTATTTTATCTTCTAATTTTATTACTCCACTTGTTCTATTGTATTCTTCTAATCTTGTATTACTTTCATTGTTATTTATATATGAATTTACTCTTCTTAAAATTGCTTTTACCTTTGCATATAGTATTTCCAAATTTAAAGGTTTGATTAAATAATCATCACCACCAGAATTTAAAGCATTTAAAATACTTTGGTCTTCATTTATATAAGTCATATAAACAATCGGACACGTAGTTACATTTCTAATCTTTTTACATAAAGTCCATCCATCACCATCAGTTAAGATTATTTCTAAAAATATCAAATCATATTTATTGCTAAATATTTTTCCAATAGCTTCTTCACAGTTATACGCCAAATCTACATTTATTCCTTTTTGCTCCAAGAAATTTTTTAATTCCTGGCAATTATTCTTGTCTCCATCTATTATTAATATCTTAGTTTGCATTATAATCACTCCTAAATATCATTATTCTTTTATATTAAATAACTATTTATTATAAAAAACATAAACTTAATTTTATTGTAAAAACAGTTCCTTTTCCCAACTCTGAATCTACAAAAATCTCTCCATCATGCTCTCTTATAATGGATTTAACAATATATAATCCTAACCCTTGACCTTTTGAAGTACTATTGTCCCTTTCTGTAAAGAATCGGTCAAATATCTTTGGTATATTTTCTGCTGGTATACCTTTACCATTATCAGAAATTTTAATAATTGCAAATCCATCTTCTTTATTCACTGACAAAATTATTTTCCCATCAAATGAAGTAAAGCTCAAAGCATTATAAATTAAATTTTCAAATGCTCTAGCCAATCTTTCTTTATTTACTTTTGCATATATTTTTTTATCTAATATATAAACTTCAAAATTTACACCACATGCTTGTGTATCTGGTAAATTATTTTCATATACCTCTTTAATAAAATCATTCAGACATATTTTTTCACTAAGACCAATTTTTTTATCTTGTAATGTAAATTCTTGTAAACTACGTACTCTATTTTGAACTTCATTTGATTTTTGGTTTATTGCATAAAGATAGGTTCTTGTCTCCTCATCTACATGAATATTCCCCACCTTTATTAAATCTATAAATGCCTGTATAGCTGAAACAGGTGCCTTTAAATCATGTGCTACATCTGCCAAGAATTTTTTACGTTCATTTAATAGTGTTGTAAGTTCATTAGTTCTTACTTCAACTTCATGCTCAAGATTTTGTGTGAGTTTTTCATTTTCTTTTATTATTATTCTATTTCTATTTATCATCATAATAGAAAATAAAATAACTATTAAAAAACCACAGTATTCTGTTTGCCATCCTGTAAATATAGGTTCAAACCTATTACTAGTCACTACATCAAATAATATACTGACACCAAACACTATGTTTGCTGAAACTAAAATATAGGAGCTTAATTGCTCAAAGTATGTTTTTTTATAAATTGAAACTATTGAAGACATCAATATATAAATAAATACAACATATTTATATATGTCTATTAATTTTCCATAGATATTAACAAAGTATATATCATATGGAAGAAGAATAACTGGTATCACAATGGATATGATACACATAGTAATTCCTAATGGTAAAATTAAAAATCTATATACTTTATTTCTTTCAATTTTGGATATATTTCCATTTATACAAATAATACATAAAACTGCTATAAAGTATGATGAATCTTCAACTGCATATGTAAAGTTCACTAAAGGAAGCCCCATTAAATGTATAAAAGGATATGACACGTGTATAGCAAAAAAAATACACATACATCCAAAGTATAAATATAGCTTGCTTTGTTTTGAAAGTACCCAAACAGCTAGAGAAAATATAGCTATTGCAATAGTTGTAAAACAAATAACACTATAAAAAACTAATCTATAAAATATCATATTACTTACATCTTTTGTTTTTCCTAATGCAGGTGGATAATACAAACCGCTATAATAATGTGAGAAATTGGACACATTGATTATAATTTCTGTATCTTTCTTTGCAACAAAACTTACTACTGTGTTTTTAATTTTAGGTCTATATCTTTCTGTACCTATATCTCCTAACTTAGAGACTATTTCACCATTTATCCAAACTTCACTTGAACAAAAGATTTCTGGAAGTTCTAGGCTTAGTACTTTGTCTTTACCTTCATTTTTTATCCTCATGCGATAAGTTGCATTTCCATATGGCGATTGTTTTTCTTTTCTCATGGAAAAATCTGGATATTGTCCTATAAAAATATATTCTGGTTTTATATCTTTCTCTCTAAAATCTTTTGGCTTAAATATCTTATGGTTATAAAATTCCCAATCATCTATTAGAAAAACAAGTTTATTTTTAGAAAAAGTATCCTCATCTATAGTTAAAATTCCATCACTTGCTCTAATAGACTTATATGTATATTTATTATCATATTTATAAAGAAAATTTAATCCTATTATTGCCAACAGAGAGACTATCAATACAATGAGAGTTCCTTTTAGTACATTAGACTTTTTCATTGCATTAACCACATCTCTTTCTTTTGTAGTAATATTAAATGATAAAATAAGAACTATTTATTGCTTACATTATCTTGCTTATGGTACAAACTTATATCCTTTACCCCACACGGTTTGAATATATTGATGCTCTCTGCTTAAAGAATTAATTTTTTTCCTCATCTGTGCAATATGAACTTGTACAGTATGTTGATCTCCAACATCAGGCATTTTCCAAACTTGATTATATATCTCTATTTTTGAAAATACTTGTTCTTTATTTTCAGCTAAAAATAATAGGATTTCAAACTCCATGGTGGTTAAGTCAATACCCTTTTCATCAAAGGTTACTTTTCTTGAATTTACATTTATTACTAGGGATGAAAACTTTAACACATTAGGAACTGATGTAATGTTTTTATATTGCCTCATTCGAGCATAGATTCTAAGTTCAAGTTCTTTTAAGCTATATGGCTTTGTTATATAATCATCTCCTCCAGACAAAAAACCTTGAACTCTTTCCTCTTCATGTTCATAATTAGATAAAAATATTATAGGTATGTTAACCTTTTCTTTTATAGAATTACATATTTTATATCCATCTGAATCTGGTAGTGCAATATCTAGTATTATACAGTCTAAAACTATACTTTCTACTATCTTCATTGCACGTTTAGCAGTCTCTGCTGTGTATACGTTAAAACCTATGTTAGAAAAATAAATTTGATTTATGTTTAAAATATCAACATCATCATCTACAACTAATAAGTTATACATTACACCACTCCATTCAAAAATATTTTAATCATAATCTAAAGTTATAAGTATTACAAATTATAATGTTTTACCTCTTATCTAACTAATATTATTATTTTATAATATCTTTACAAACTAGACTATAAAACTTAAGTATTTTTGAATAATTCTTGAACATTGTCTTAAATATTAAGCATTCATTATTAAATACTAATCAAAGTCTCCGATTGTTGGAAAATGGAACTTAAAATCATTATATCTCATATATATACGATATTTATAGAAACTTGTCCATTAGCCAGTTTGAGTATTGATTTATACGATTTATATGGTTATAATATAAAATAAATTGTATTATTTTGGTAAGTACATTGTTATAAAAAAATTATATTATGTATTTTAATTGATTATAAAATTATTATATCTTCGTTATAATTGCATTATATTTTTTAAAAAATTTCCCTTTTCCAACAAAGGGCTACTTTGGCTAAATATAGCCATTTATATATATAAGTAAAGTTATTAAAGCTTATAATTTTCAAATTTCATATCAACTATGTTAAATTTAAAACAAAAAAAAGGCTATGTAATATAAAATTATATTCATAGCCGGTTGCACCACTAACTCCATATACCTCTAGATGCCCAATAATAAGATATACTTCTCAGTTTCTAAAATATTTTCATTAAACTTGTTTAAATTGTTCTGATAAATTTCATTTCTATTCTAACATTGTAATATTATCTTGTCAATATTTACATATTTTTTAAATATAATGTACTAACTATATATATTTTTTATTTAAAAATGTTTATATTTCTATCATCAATAATAGACAATACCCTGCAAGTTATAGTAGCATTTTTATAAGCTGACTTTGCAGGGTATCATATATTTTTTTATGTTAAGTTTTTATCTTAATAATTAGCTTTATCTTATTGATTAACTTTAATGAATCCTTTTTCTGAAACAAGTGCTTGTCCTTCATCACTCAATATATAGTCTATCAAAGCCTTACCTTTTTCTGATAATTTATCTTCTTTATTAACTAATATAAATGGTCTTGATATTGGATATTTATTAGCTATTACATTGGCATCAGTTGCATCAACATCATTTACTTTTAAACTATTTACTTTCTCATCAACATATCCAAATGATATATATCCTATAGCATTTTTATTTCCTTCAACTGTAGTTTTTATATTTCCTGAACCATCACTTATTTGTGCATCTTTAGTCAATTCTTCTGACTTGAATCCTACAATTTCTTGGAATCCATCTCTAGTTCCTGAACCTTCTTCTCTTGATACTATTACTATTGGTTCATCATTTCCGTTAACTTCTTTCCAGTTAGTTATCTTTCCTGTGTATATACCTTTTATTTGGTCCATTGTAAGATTTTTTACTGGGTTGTCTTTATTAGTTATTAATGCTATACCGTCTATTGCTATCTTAGTTTCCTTTAATCCAGCACTTTTTTCTTCATCTTTTAAATCTCTTGAACTCATACCTATTTCAGACGTTCCTTCTATTGCATTTTTTATACCTCCAGAAGAACCAATTTGTTGTACTTCTACACTAACACCTTGATTTTTTTCCTGAAACTTCTCTCCAATAGTTTCCATAAGAGGCCCTATTGAAGTTGAACCTGAAACAGAAACTTTATTTGAATCTCCTGAACCTCCAGAGTCAGAACCACATCCTACTGCTAAGACTCCAACCAACATTGTACTAGCTAAAAGAACTCCTATTTTCTTTTTGAACATTTTACTTACCCCCGCTTATATTTTAATTTTTTTGTTTTCATATTTGCTATATTTTAATAATACATATTTTTTGTTAAGTGAATATTAGAGCGAGGTTAAGTAAATGTAAATATTGTTAAATACATGTAAAAATTTAATTTTATATAGTATATTTAAAATTAGATTAATTTTTTTAAGTGTTTTCCAATCAACACTAGTATAATACATCATATAATATTCTTATAATTTTTCATCTAAGCTATTAATTTATCATATTTTATAATTCTTTTTCTAATTTATTAACCAAACTAGCAAACACATTTAAAGCTTCTTCTATAGATTGTTTTTTCGTCATATCTACACCAGCAGATTTCAATTGTTCTAAAGGATACTCTGACCCTCCACTTTTTAAGAAGTTTATATATCTATCTACAGCTTTACTACCTTCTGAAAGTATCTGTTGACTTAATGCACTTGCAGCAGAAAATCCTGTAGCATACTTATACACATAGAAATTTGAATAAAAATGTGGAATTCTTGCCCACTCTATCCCTATTTGCTCATCTACTATTGCAGATTTTCCATAATACTTCTCATTTAATTTATAGTATATATCAGTAAATTCATCAGCAGTAAGTGGCTCTCCACTTTCTACTCTTTCATGTACAATTTTTTCAAATTCAGCAAACATAGTTTGTCTATAAACAGTAGTCCTAAATTGCTCTAAATAATAATTTAATAGATATATAGTTTCATCTTTAGACTTAGAATTTTCTAATAAATAATTTATAAGAAGTAATTCATTTAATGTAGATGCAACTTCTGCAACAAATATTTTATAATCTGAATATAAAAATGGCTGACTTGTTCTCGAATAATGGCTATGGACAGAATGACCTAATTCATGAATTAATGTAAATAGAGAGTTAAGGTCATTTTTATAACTCATTAATATATAAGGATGTGAATCATAGCTTCCCCAAGAGTAAGCTCCTCCTTTTTTACCTTCATTATCATATACATCAATCCAACCTTCTTCAAATGCATTTTTTATAACTTTTAAGTATTCTTCTCCTAAAGGCTTAAGTGCCTCTAATATAATGCTCTGTGCTTTTTCATAAGGTATATCCATATCAAATTTATCAGTTAGAGGAACATATAAGTCATACATGTGTATTTCATTTAATCCCAAGAACTTCTTTTTAAGTTCAACATACTTATTCAAAGTAGGAATACTTTCATCTATTGCTGATATAAGATTATTATAAACCTCTAGGCTTACATCATCTGAAAATAGCGATGCTTCTATTGCTGAATTATATTTTCTAGTTTTTGCATAAAATATCTCTGACTTTATTCCACCATAAAGTGTTGAAGCAAATGTGTTTTTATATTTTCCATAAGTAGAAAATTCTCCTTCAAAAGCTTCTTTTCTAACTCTTCCATTTTTACTTTTTATAAATAGAGAATAGTTTGAATGTGAAAGTTTAACCTTATTACCTTTTTCATCCTCTATCTCAGGAAATTCCATATCTGCATATGCTAACATATCATATACATTTTCTGGAACTGTTGATAATTCAGATGTAGCTGCAAGTATCTCTTCTTCTTTTTCACTCAAAGTATGAGGCTTATCTCTCAATATATCTTTTATATATTTTGTATAAAATGATAACTTCTCATCCTTCAAATATTCATTTAATCTGTCTTCTTCTATGGACAGTATCTCTGGAACTATATAAGAAGTAGCCACTCCTAAATCAGTTGATAACATTTCTGTCTTAGTGGCTCTTCCTTGATTATCATTGATTCTAGTATCTTCATGTTGTTTCATATGAGTATATACATATAGATTCTGGATGATTCTAGATGCATTTTCAGAGATACTTAATACTTTGTATAAATTTTCCTTACTCTCAGAAAATTTACCTTTGTATTCTTTTACTTCTTGAATAAGATTTTTTACTTTACTTATGTCTTTTTCAATATCTTCTTTAGTAGAGTACATCTTATCTATTTTCCATTTGTATTTTTCTTCTATCGTACTTCTATCAGTTCCCATATTATACACCTCTATTTTAATTCATTTTTATATTTTATTTACTTTACAAAATATATTGTATATATTTTAGTCCAAATAATCTACATTTATTACTCCTTCTATCATATTTATTTCTTTCATAACATCATGTAAGTGTATTCTCTTATCATAAGATATAAAAAAGTTTACTTTCCAATATTCTTCACTACGACATTCTATTTCCATATTCCTTACAATAAGTTGATTTTTTTCAAATTTATCATATAAAAAAGGTATTGAATCTAAATTATTTATTTTTAATATCAATACATTTTTTTCTTGACTAAATAGAAACGTATTTAGTATCCTAAGCACAAATAATGCTATCATTACGAACAACCATCCTAAAATTGCTAGCTCATAATAACCATAACCAACCGCTATACCAATACATGCAGTTGCCCACATCCCAGCGGCTGTAGTAAGCCCCTTCACTCCACCTTTGTTCTTTAGAATTGCTCCTGCACCTAAAAAACCAATTCCAGACAACACTTGAGCAGGCATTCTTGCTGGGTCAGCATTTGTATATAAACTATAGTCAGACAATAACTGGATTGAAGTTATTGAGGTAATACAAGAACCTATTGCTATTAATATATGTGTTCTAAATCCTGCAAATTGCCTTATCTTTTCTCTCTCTAGTCCTATTATTCCTCCTATAACTAATGCTAATAATAATCTTATTGCTATCTCCTTAGTTCCTATATCGCCCATAATATAAAACCTCCTGACCCAATTATAATTTATATCATATAAATAACTTCTACATCATATCATACAGATAATTTCTATATCAGAAATAACATCTTATACATTAATATTATTATTAGTATATGATAAATAGTAATATCTGTTAATTTTTAATACAAAAAAACCCACAACTGTGGGCTATTTGCTTAAGTACATGTATTTATTTATTAATATATCTATTTTCTTACTTGATTCTACGAGCTCTTCTTGAAATATTTCTGGATATTCTATGTATGTATTTATCTCTTCCCTAACTGCTTCAATTTCATTTTTTAACGCTTCTAATTCATTGTTCGCCATAATAATCACCACTATTACAAATTTGTATATTTTTATATACATTTTATCAAACAATATTATATTTTGTCAATATTATGTCAATAAAACTTACTATAAAAATGCTTTAATTTGGGCACCGTATACCTAGATACTAATCCTACAAACATACCCGTTACTAATGATGCCATTAACATAAATGGCAAGTATCCTATAGCAAGTATATTTTCTATTATTAAACTTGCAACTATTAATTGACCTATATTATGCCCTATTGCCCCTAAAATACTTATTCCTATCATTGATAATCCCTTTATTTTACTTGCTAAATACATAAATAAAAGGCTCAAATAAGCTCCTCCTATGCTAAATAAAAGATAAGATAGAGGACCTGCAAATATTGATGACAAAATTACCCTGATAGTAACAATTATAACAGTATCTCTGACACCTAACAACATTAATGAAATTAAAGTTATAATATTACTCAAACCCAATTTTGCTCCTGGAAATATAATTATAAGAGGGTTTGGTATATATGTCTCTAGTACATATAAGGCTAAACTGTATCCTATCATAAGACCTAAAAATGTCATTTTTCTAGTTTTCATTAAGTTAATTCCTCCAAATTTTATATATCATATTACATTATAATACAAAATATATAAAAACACCTAATTTAGACTAAAATATTCTATAATATATTTAAAGTAAATATCATCAATTTGAACTTGTAATTCCCCCTATAATCCTTGACTTTTTGTATCATACTTGTTACAATTTTAATGATAATGAATTTCATTAGGAGGTGTTAATAATGACTGTTTACGATTTGAAAATAGGAGAAAAAGGACTTATTAATAATATAGATGGAGATATTAAATTATCTAAAAGATTACTTGCACTTGGATGTATAAATAGTACTGAAATAGAAGTTAAAAAAGTTGCTCCATTTGGAGACCCAATTATAATTAGATTTAGAGGATTTGACTTAGCTATTAGAAAATCTGATGCTAAAAATATTTCTTTACAATAATAGAGGAGGAGCTACCTGTGATTAATGTAGCATTATTAGGAAACCCAAATGTTGGTAAGACTACTGTTTTTAACCTGCTTACAGGCTCAAATCAGTATGTTGGTAACTGGCCTGGTGTTACTATTGAGAAAAAAGAAGGATTTATTGGGAAAGAAATAAAGGTTGTAGATTTACCTGGTATATATGCAATGGATACTTTCTCAAATGAAGAAAAGGTTTCTAAGTCATATTTAGAAAATGAAGATGTTGATGTAATAGTGAATGTAGTAGATGCTTCTAACTTATCAAGAAATCTCTACTTAACAACTCAACTTATGCAATTTAATAAACCTATCGTTATACTGCTTAACATGTTAGATATTGCAGAATCTAAGGGTGTTAATATAGATGATAAAAAATTAAGTGAAGAACTTGGAGTAATTGTTGTTCCAATCATCGCAAAAAAGAAAGATGGCGTAGAAAAAATAGAATCAGAAATTAAAGATGCTACTAAAAAATCATTTAAATATCGAACAGACTTTGGAAGCGAAACAGAAACGTATAAGAAGTTAGAATCTATCTTATCAAGATGTACAAAGACTACATATACACACAAAAAATCTATCAGTGATAAAATAGACAATATAGTTTTAAATCCTATATTAGCCTATCCAATATTTATTGGTGTATTGTTTCTTTTATTTAAGTTCACCTTTGATTGGGTTGGAGGCCCACTTCAAGAGGGCTTTGCAGGCCTTATAGAAGCTTATATCTCTACACCCGTTAGTGATATGTTAGCTAACTCTAGCCCATGGTTTAAATCACTTATTGTTGATGGAATAATTGGAGGTGTTGGTGGTACTTTACCATTCTTCCCTTTAATATTTACATTATTCTTTGGTATATCTCTATTTGAAGATAGTGGATATATGTCAAGAACAGCATTTTTGATGGATAAAGTTATGAGAAAGGTTGGTCTATCTGGTAAAGCTTTTATACCCATAGTTATGGGTATGGGATGTTCTTCTCCTGCTATAATGGCAACTAGAACACTAGAAAGTGAAAAAGACAGAAGAGTTACAGCTCTTATTGCACCACTTATGACTTGTGGAGCAAAGCTACCTATATATGCATTATTTGTAGCTATATTTTTCCCACACAATGCTGCTTTAGTAACTACATCATTATACTTGGTCGGTATCATTATGGCAATTGTGGTTGCACTAGTTTTAAATAAAACAGCTTTTAAGACAGAGGCTGAACCATTTATATTAGAGTTACCAGAATATAGAATACCTACTATAGACGCACTTATTAAAAATACTTGGAATAAATCAAAAGGTTTTTTAATAAGAGTAGTTACTGTAATGTTTGCAATGTCAGTTGTTATTTGGGGACTTTCTTCATTTAATGTATTTGGATTTACAGAAGATATAAATGTAAGCTTTTTAGCTACTATAGGTCATATTATATCTCCTATATTTAAACCTCTTGGTTTTGATGACTGGAGAACTTCAGTTGCTATCTTAAGTGGTCTTGGAGCAAAAGAAATCGTGGTAAACTCTTTGAATATACTATATGGTAATTTGACTGTTGTATTACCAACAATATTTAATGGTGTTACTGCATATACATTCTTAATATTTACAGCTCTATATACTCCATGTATAGCTGCTCTTGCAACTATGAAAAAAGAATATGGAAATAAAATGATGTTTACATCATTTGCATATCAGTTTATATTAGCATGGATAATGGCTTTTATAGTTAAAAGTATTGGCGGAGTATTATTTATGGGAAATTCAATAATGGAGGCTTTAATCGGCGGAATAATCATAGTTCTTGCATTTTTAATTTTGTTTAATAAATTTAAATCTACCAAAAATGGAAGTGGCTGTAGTGGATGTTCTGGTTGTTCTGGATGTCCATGTACTAATTCTTGCTCAGAAGATGAAGATAATAACAAAAAAAGTAGTACACATTAACATATAGATATCTTATATTTAAAAATAAATATATTGTGAAGCTATCTCCTAGATAATAGTTACTATTAAAAAAAATTTAGAACAATTAAGGGGCTGTCGCACTAGAAAATAGTGCTACACCCTTTTTTGTATAAAAAAATAAATCTCAAGTTCAAAATACACAATATTTATTGATAGTACAAAGGCTTTCAATATATTAAATTCTATTTCATTTTTAAAATAACTTAATATATAAACTAAAATATACATTATTTCTTAATTTATATTTTCATTCTTCTAATTATTTTCACCTATAATTTTAAATTTATAATATCTTCTTTTGTCATTATTTCTTATTCAAGTTTATAATTTATTCTTTACTTGCTAGAAACTAATTTATTTTTTATATAATTTATAAATGAAGTTTAAAATAATGATATTATATAAGTATAAACAATTTTATTAAAAGGAGAGTCTATATGTTAGAAGTTATAAAAAATAGACGTTCAATAAGAACATATATAGATAAAAATGTAGAAGAAGATAAAATAACTGAAATATTAAAATCAGCTATGCAAGCACCTTCATCAAAAAACGCTCAACCGTGGGAATTTATTGTAGTAGATGCTAAAAAACTACTAAAAGAACTATCAAAATCACAACATAGAGCAAAGCATATAGAATTTGCACCACTATGTATAGTAGTACTTGGAAATAGAGAGAAATTCTTAAAACCTGGTAAATGGATGCAGGACTTAGGTGCTTGTACACAAAATTTATTATTAGAAGCTACTAATCAAGGTTTAGCTGCTTGCTGGGCAGGAGTTTTTCCTAAAAATAAAGTGGTAAATAAAGTTAGACAAGTTTTAGACTTACCAGTAAAACTGGTACCTTATGCCCTTATCTCTATAGGATACAGTAAAGAAAAGAATGAATTTATAGATAGGTTTGATAAAAATAAAATACATAAAAATGTATATAAAAATAGATAATATTTACACAAATCTATATGCATTCTCTAAGAAACCTCAAAAATAAAATTAAAAATATACCTTATAAAGGTGCTTTTTAATTATCACACTTTATAAGGTAAATATATATTGTATGTTGGGGATTATATTTTACTAAACTAAAACTACTTATTTATTAAAGTCATAAACTAATATTTCTCTATTATCAGGAGTTACAGCATATATTTTCATTGGCTTATGTGTTAATACATTTGCTAAATTTGTATCATAAGCTCTAAAGTTTATATAATTAGTTTTAGGTTGATTTTCATTACCTCCATAATTACGCATTTCTTTATCTCTAGTACCAATATCTTTATAAGTTCCATTTCCAGAATAATCTTCAAGAGTTGCATATACATGATATCTATTAATATAATTAAGAGCTTCTTTATTAGTATCAGTAGGTCTGAAATAAAGTCCATTAATGAAAACATTTCCAGTGACCATATTAGTATCAATAACTCCATCATACTCTTTATGTGCATTTATTATTTCTTGATCAGTTGGAACTTCAACTTCTGGTTCTTTAAGTATTTCAGGAATACTATTTAATTCTGTAATAGATAAATTATCTACAAATACTGAACCACCTCCAGTTAATGTTATTTCTACATCAGAAGAATCTTTTCCAGTTGTTTCAAATTCATAACTAAATTTTTCATAATTTTTTTCTGGTACCAAATAATCTGTTTGTTGTTCTTTTGCTTTTACCTTCACAGTTATTGAATTAGAAAGTGAAGGATCTTTTGAATACCCACTAAAAACATAACGTTTATATGGTTTTAATTTAGACATAGGTATTGTGATTTTTGTCTCTCCGTTTAATTTATTTGCTGCATATTGTAAGCCATCTTGATTCTTAGTATCAACATTACTTAATGCATTAGGGTAATTATTATAGTCATCAAAATTAGTAAAGTAAGTTGGTGTTTTTATAAGGATATTCATACCTCTTTCAAGTTTAACATTATATATCTTTTTATCATCTAATGATTTTAATCTTTCTTTAATTGTATCAGCTGTGTAATCATCAAATATAAGCTCAACACAACTTTCATCAATTGGTGTTCTATTAAAATATAATAATCCATCTTTTTTAGTAGCTCCAAAAGCTTTTTCAATTGCTTGTCCAACTGTAAGTTGTGGAGTTTTATCTTCAGGATCATATGAATCTTTAGCAGCAACACGTCTTTCATAAGTTCCATCTCCTGTATCTAATATAAGAGATGCAGAAATGCTATCAACTTGACTGATATAATCTGACCAACTATTTCCTTCTGTGACAATTTGTCCATGACTATTTTTTACGCCAAAATTTCCACTTACTTGTGTAGTTTCTAGTTTAATATCTTTTCCAGCATCTAATTTTTTAAGCTGTTCATAATTTATTGGTATTAATCTAGAGCTAAATTGATCCATTGTATTAAGTGCTAAAGGAGATACACCTTTTTTAGGGTATGTTGCATTAGGAGACAAGTTATTACCAATTTGATTTTCTTGTGCTTTAATAGTTGATAATGTATCTCCATCTAACACTAAGTTTGTTGTTGGTGTTACTTTATACATAGGTGCAGTACCTGTGTTATAATATCTCACATTTGCATTTATATATGCTGATTCACTTTTACTTATTTGTAATCCAGTATTCCAAGATTCACCTTTACTATCTTGTACAGCAGTCGAAGTATCTGTTGTATGAGAATAATTTGCTGTTACACTACCTGTAAATCCATTTTGATATCCAGCAGTAACAGATACACCAACTGTATTTGCATCAGTTTTACTGTTTGTAGTAGATCTAGAAACAGATTTACCTTGGTCAGTAGAAACATGATCATTTGTAGATAATATTAATTTTTCCATACCTACTCCAACTATTGGATAAGCAGCAACTAATGGATCTCTTGCTTCTTTACTTATTGCTCTATCAAATGTACCAGCAGATTTTTCATAATCTGTATATGGGTCTCCAGCAGTATTTGGCTCTAAGTAATTTGATACATATTTTTTATATCCTTGCTCTGCAAAACTGTCTTCCCATTTAACAGCAATTAAATCTTTAATAGTATATCCATTTTTCTCATATGCATCTGGAATATTATCATTATCAGTATCTAAGTCCTCATCTTCCCAATCAGCCATTAAATTTGGATCAAAGAAATTATTTTTTGGAATAAATGGGTCATTTTTTTCTATCTTAGAATAATCTCTTAAGAATAGGTTTTCTTCAGGTATAACTGTTTTATTACCATTTGATTCCCAATAAAGTTTAGGTGATGATAGATTATCTATTGACCCTATATTTTTATCTTGTAATTCTATTCTAACTTTATATTCCTTACCTTTTTTCATATTAACCTTAAGTGTGTTTGCTACATCTCCCTTAGCATCTACTTGCATTAATACATCATCTCTATCAGTTGACAATGTATATTCACCATCTTCAGAGGGAATTATTCTTCCTGTCCAACGTATAGATTTTACATCTGATTTATCCTTATCTAAAAGTTTATCTACTTTCTTTTCTTCAAACTTTAAATTACCATTTTTTATTGGAGCCATTAGTTCCAAATCTTTGAAATGTTCATCTGCAAAATAATACCCCATTAGTCCATTACTTGGAAGTGTTTCTTCACTTGCGACCTCTCTTTTTTGATTAGGCTGAGGTTTTACAGTAGTTTGTGCATATACAGGATATGCTAAGGCTTGACTAACTATGGCTGTAAGTGTTAAAAAACTAAGTAACTTCTTGTTTCTCATTTGTACTTTCATTTTTTCTCCCCCTTATATTAAAAACATATTTGAATTACCCATTAAAAATTAATTTACTAATGTTGCATCAACAATTACTTTTGTAGTAGATTTATCTTTATAAGTTTCAACTTTATTAACCTTAAATTTACTACCACGATTTAAAAGAACTTCATATTCTCCACCGTAACCAGGAACTGCTGATAAATAAGCACCAGGAGAACCTTTTGGTATATTGATGCGTAATACTATTTTTCTAGCTGCAAATGCACTCATATTTACACTACCTATACTAGTACTAACAAAGTTTGGATATGTTAATGTTTGTCCCTCCCATTTTTCTTTAAAAGCATTTACATTTGCTTCTAAATTAAAATTATATCCAGGTGATGAAAGTTCTAATCCAAATTCAGGAGCACCAGCTCGTCTATATACAGTTAAATTAGATGGCATAGGTTTGCTTTTCAATGCATTTTCAATATTACTTACTTTAGCGTCTAATGCTGTGTCAGGGTTATTTACTGGTCCATTTGATATTAAGTAACTATTAATTGCAGTATATCCTCCACGCATATAGTCGTTTACATCAGCAAGTTGATCAGTAGTTAATTTATTACTCCAATCACTATAATTTTCTTTTCCCCAAGCATCTCCTTTTCCTACTTCATCTTTGAAGTCAAGAGTACTTACTAAAGATGCTTCAACTTTTATGTACTGTTTTCCACTTATTACTACGCGAACTGTTTTATCAACCTTTACACTATACCCTTGTTCTATTAGTGTACTTACAGACTCATTGCTTTGTTGATATGGTAACATTCCAGCGCCTTTTGGTAGTTTTAAATGTACAAATAAAGGAGTGGGTTTGCTATCTTCTTTACTTGGTTCGTATAAAGATATATCTTTGAATCCATCTTGTTTAAATAATCTATCTTGAACTGTTTCTTTAAATTCATTAAATTTCTCCAGACTTATTTCACTCTCTGTATTCTTTCTAAGTTCTCCATTGAAAGCAAATCTATCAGCAGATTCAAAATAATAAACATACATAGGTTTATCTAGTTTATTTTTTGATATTGCACCTTTAAGGTCTTTATATTCTTTTTCAAAAGGATTATCTTTTATTTCGTAATCATAAAAATAATTTCTCTCTTTGGAATATTTACTTATCTCTATTGGGTCTTTTTTATATTCTGTTAAGGCTGCTTTCTCTACTTTTTCAAGTCCCTTTTCTACTCTCTCAGCCTCTGTTCTTTCCCATTCCTTAGCTTTTTCTCTATCTTTTAGGAAATCTTCAGGTCTTTCTATTGGTGCTTTATAATTAGTGGTAGCCACTTTTTGAGTTGAATATCCAGATAAATTTTCAGCATAGGTACCACCACTAAACAATACACTTGTTAGAATAAGACATAATACTAATACTCTAGAAATATAATTTCTAATTTTTTTCATTTAAAATCACCCCTCGCATTAGTTTAAATAGTTTTTAAACTATATTTAAATTATATAATTTAAATATGAAAATTTACTTAGATTTCATAATTAGTGTTACTACTATCTTTAAGTTGTTTATATTCTATAAAAAATACTTATTTTTGCATAAAATAAACATTTTCATGTAATATAAACAACTTTTTAGGAATAAATATTATACTAAATACAATAAACAATTTTGTATTTAATAAACATAAAGCTTTTAATTTTTATTACAAAAATAAAAGGGGCTATCTCAAAATAGAGATAAGCCTCTTTTTTATTGTTGAAATGATAAAAATATATTTGATTTCATACAAAAAAGAGTGCCTCATGAACTAAAAAGTTCATTTTGAGACATCTCCTTTTATTTCGAAATCTCTAAGTTAGTACTTTTTTTATTTTAAGTTGTCTTTTTACATCTTGTAAAGATTTATCAGATATAGGACATTTATCTCCATTACTCATTTTTAACCACTTTTCTTTTATATTTAAAGAAATTATATGTTGTTTGTTAACCACAAATGATTTATGTATGCGAAATAAACATATATCTAAGTTTTCTATGTCTTTTAAACTTCTATAAATCTCAATTTCTTCTTTTATAGTTACAATTTTTATTTTATGAGGTGTAGTACATGTTTCAAAGTAAATTATATCATTAAATGAAACTCTCCAAAGTTCAAAATCTTTATAAATGGTAAAAAAATTTTCTTGATAATCTACTTCTCTAAAATATCTTTTATGAGCAGTTTTAATGCATTCTTTTATTTTTCCTTCAGCTGAGTCCATACTATTTTTTAATATAAAATCCATAGCCTCAAGTCTGTAGTTAAAAAGGCTAATACCTATTTCTACATAGTTTGAAAGAAATACAATAGGACTTATATAATCACGTTCTCTGATTTGTTGTGCTACCCACAATCCATCACATATGTCGTTATCAATATTATATTTGAAGTTAATTCCAATAAAAAATAATCTTACTTTATTTGTTTCATCAAGATCTCTTAATAATAATTCTGCATTACGATATGTTTTTACAATATCATTGTCAAATCCCTCTTTTAACAATACATTGTTTATCTTATCTTTTAATTTTATTCCAAAACTAGCATCATTATCAAACAATAATATATCCATTTTAAGGCCTCCCTATATTAAAACTTCAAAAATAAATAAACTGAAAAATGAATTTAATATAAAAAATATATTCAAATAATTAAGAAATTAAATTTAAGTAGTTAAAAAATTAAATTTAAATAAAGAATATTATAAAAGATAGTTAAATTTAGTATAGCTCTTAAAATGGCAATCTCCAATAGTAAAATTGTATTTTAATAGAAAAAATCAGATTAAATATTTAATTGTGAAAATATAGAAAATTAATAGACTAAATGTATTCTATATAAATTTTTATTTTTTTAAGATGAGGGAGATTTAAATCCTGTATAGGGAGAAGAGAGAACTTGTACCCAAATTTCCTCAATATTAAATTTTAGGATATTAATTAAAAAAAGGAATAAAAAATAACATATAAAAATACAAAAAAGGAATTGAACTTAAAATTTGATTAGAAAAAATCAATTCTGAGACAACCCCTTTTTATTTTAAAGTTAGAAATTTTTTAGAAAGCTGTATTCTTCTTGCTAATTTAGACTAACATTTTCATTTTCGTCTAGCCGAATTCCTATTGCTTCAAGTTGGTACGACAAAAAATATATATCCAAAGTCAATTATTTGCTCATATCTTTAGATTTATCTATGCAAGCGACAATAGATTTTATAACTGCTGATCTAAATCCTTCTTCTTCTAACACTTTAACTGCTTCTATAGTAGTTCCTGCTGGAGAACAAACCATATCTTTTAATTCTCCTGGATGTTTTCCAGTTTCAAGAACCATCTTAGCTGAGCCCATAACAGCTTGAGATGCAAATTTATAAGCTTGCTGTCTTGGCATACCAGCTAGTACTGCTGCGTCTGCAATAGCTTCTATAAACATAAATACATATGCAGGAGAAGAGCCGCTAATACCTGTAACTGTATCCATTAAATATTCTGCTACTATTTCTGCTTCTCCGAATGATTCAAATAGAGCTTTAATCATATTCAATTCTTCATCAGTAACATTTGAATTTTTACAAAGAGCTGACATACCTTCTCCAACAAGTGCTGGAGTATTTGGCATTACTCTTACTATCTTTTTATCTGAACCTATAATGCTTTCAAGAGTTTCTATAGTTTTTCCTGCTGCTATTGATACTATTATTTTACTTGCATCTATTAATTCTTTAAGTGGAGCTAAAGCTTTTTCACATATATTAGGCTTAAGTGCTACTATCACTACATCTGAATTTGCAACAGCCACCTTTGAATCAGTTGTAGTATTTATTCCAAATTGTTCTTTTACTTTATCTAAAGCAACTTGACTTAAGTCTGATACAGTTATATCTTCTGCTTTTACTAATCCTGATTTTACTATACCACCTATCATTGCACTTCCCATATTTCCTGAACCAATAAATCCTAAAGTTTTCATATCAAATCTCCTCTTTTTCTATTAGTTTTTATTTTAAAGTAGCTAAATTTATAATATTTTAACTGCTTAAAATTATCTTAGTTATTATAAAATATAATTTTATTATGATTATTATAAATTACTTCTTTATATAGTTTATTAAATATAAATTTAACGATTTTTTCATTAAACTCAACGAGCTAACTTCCTATCCAGAAAGTTAGCTCAGAATTAATCTAAAATTTTTTAAAATGGTATCTGGTAATATATACTATTATACCAGTTACATTTTTATATAGTAAGAAGTTTTATTTACAAACAATCCTAGAATGTTTGCTCAGTTCTACCTATTATTTCATCTTGTAATGTTCTACTTAAATTGTTGAAATGGTCACTATATCCTGCAACTCTAACTATTAAGTCTTTGTAATCTTGAGGATTCTTTTGAGCCTCTAATAATACATTTTTATCAAATACATTGAATTGTATATGATGTCCATCCATATTAAAGTATGCTCTTACTAGATTAGCCATGTTGTCTAATCCTTTTTCACCTTGTACTACTGATGGTGCAAATCTTTGATTTAACAATGTTCCACCAGTTTTTATATGGTCCATCTTAGCACAAGATTTTATAACTGCTGTAGGTCCATTAGTATCTCCACCTTTTTCTGGAGAGATTCCTTCTGAAACTGGCTTTGCACAAAGTCTACCATTTGCACTTGCTCCCATAATTTCTCCAAAGTATACATGGCAAGTAGTTGGCAACATATCTACTCTATATTCTCCACCACAAACAGTTGGTCTACCAGTTACTTCATTGTAATATGCATTAAATATTTCTTCCATTATTCCATCAGCATAATCATCATCATTTCCATACTTAGGAGTTTTATTTGAAACTATATTAAGTATAGCTTCATATCCTTCAAAGTTAGAATCAAGTGCCTTAAGTAATGTATCCATATCAAATTTTTTCTTGTCAAATACATTATATTTTATTGCTGTTAAACTATCTGTTATAGTTCCTATACCAACACCTTGTATATATCTAGTGTTATATCTTGCTCCACCTCTTTGATAGTCTTTACCTTTTGCTATACAATCATCAACTATTGTAGACATAAGTGGGCAAGGCATATGTTTTGCACATATATTTTCTATTACAGCATTTCCTTGTATTTTTATATCAATCATATAATGTAACTGCTTTTTAAATGCGTCAAATAATTCTTCATAAGATTTAAAATCTCTAGGGTCTCCAGTTTCAATACCTATTTGCTTTTTCGCAATTGGGTCATAACCGTTATTTAGTGTTAATTCAAGTATTTTTGGAATATTCATATATCCAGTTAAAACATATGCTTCTTTACCAAAACATCCAGTTTCAACACAACCACTAGTTCCTCCAAGTCTTGCATCTTCTATAGTTTTACCAGCTTCCATAAGCTCCTGAACTATTGCTTCAGTATTATAAAATGCTGGTTGACCCCATCCTTTTCTTGATATTTCACAAGCTCTCTTTAAGAATTTTTGAGGAGTCTTTTTACTTATTTGAACATTTGAACTAGGTTGTATTAATTTCATTTCATCCATAACATCAAGTATTATATAACTAACTTCATTAACACCATCTTGACCATCTGGATTTATTCCACCAGTATTTATATTTGCAAAGTCTGTATATGTGCTACTCTCTTTCAGTGTTATACCAACTTTTGGTGGTGCTGGTTGATTGTTAAATTTAACCCATAAACATTCAAGTAATTCTTGTGCTCTATCTCTATCTAATATTCCATTTTCTACATCTCTTTCATAAAAAGGATTTAGATGTTGGTCTAGTCTTCCTGGAGTAAATGCATCCCATATATTAAGCTCAGTAGTAACCCCTATATGAACAAACCAGTACATTTGTATAGCTTGATGATAAGTTTCTGGTTTATGAGCTGGTACAACATCACAAGTTTCAGCAATTAACAATAAGTCTTTTTTCTTAGCTTCATCAGTTTCTTCTTCTGCCATTTTTCTTGCCTTTTCAGCATATCTCTTTCCTAATATAACCATTGCATCACAAGCTATTGCCATAGCTTCTAAATCAGCTTTTTTATTATATGCATCTAAGTCATTAAGGAAATCTAATTCTTTTAGTCTTGCTTCTATATCTTTCTTTAAATCTAAAAATCCTTTTTTATATATTGTATCTCCACAAACTGTGTGTCCTGGAGCTCTTTGTTCCATAAACTCTGTAAACATACCTGCTTCATATGCTGCTAACCATTCAGGTGTCATAGCATTTATTATCTTATCTCTGGTTTGTCTCTTCTTCCAGAAAGGTATTATTTCCTCTTGATGTATTTTTCTAGATTCTTCAGACACACTAAAATTTATTATGTCTCTATTATGCATTACTTCTAAATCTTCCATTGTATGACAACAAATTTCTGGATATGTTGGTGCTCCATTAGGTGAATCTCCTTTTTCGCCTACTATTAATTCTCCATCATTTATACTAAGAGTTCTGTTTTCAATGTAATGTTTAAATGATAAAGCACGAAGTACAGGAATTTCTACACTTCCTTCATATTTTTTATAAGCTTCTGTCATAAGTACTGCTCTTTCAATAGATATGTGTGGTTCTGCATTAACACTTTCTTCTCTTAATTTTTTAGTTCTTTCAAAAGTTCCTCTTAACATTTTATTACCCCCCAATCTTAGTATTGAAATTACTTGCTTCAAACAGCCTTTTTATTTCTTCTAATTTTTCTTCAGTAGGTCTTTGTAACTCTTCTCCTTCATACTTTTTATAAATTTTATCATACTTATGTTTACCAATATTATGATATGGAAGAAGACTTACATCTTTTATATTCAAAGGCTTTAAAAACTCTATCATTTTTTTAACCTCTAAATTTTCATCATCTACATTTACGCCTACAATTAATGGTATTCTTATATTTATATTAGCTCCTGATTCACTCAAAAGTTTAACATTTTTAAGTATTAAATCATTTGATTTTCCTGTAAATTTTATATGTTTTTCCTCATCAATAAGTTTAATATCGTATAAGAACAAATCTGCACATTCAGCAACTCTTTCGTAATTTTCTGACTTTGCATATCCACAAGTATCAATTGCCACATGAATTCCCTTTGATTTACACATGTTTATTACTCCACAAATAAAATCCATATCTTGAGCCATTACTTCTCCACCTGATAAAGTTACTCCTCCACCTGATTCTTCATAGAAAATTCTATCTTTTTCTATCTCTTTAACCAGTTCTTTAACAGAATACTCTTGACCTACTATTTCTCTAGCATTGTTTATACAATAATCTAAACAAGTTTCACAAAACTCACATTTTTCTTGGTCTAGACATATTTTTGTTTTACCTTTGTAAATTGCTTTGTGAGGACATATATTTATACATGCTTCACATCTTGAACATCTCTCTTCATTATACAAAACTTGTTTTGTATATGTTTGACTTTCTGGATTATGACACCAAACACATTCAAGTGGGCATCCTTTAAAAAAAACTGTACTTCTTATCCCTGGACCATCATGTATACTACATTTTTGTAAATTTATAACTAATGGATTCATAATTTTTTCACCCCTAAAGAATATCCATTCCTTTTTTTCATCTTTATGTAATTCATCTTCATAGGTTATTTCTATGAAAAGCATTTCTACAATTACATAATACTATATTCGTTATTATTTTGTCTATATTTTTTTAGTAATATTAAAAATTTTTATTTTATTATGATATTTATATTGATTTTATAAATTAAATTTAAATATTTATTAATTTTATTTTTATAAGTAAATATAGATAATCTCTATAAACAATATGTTATTTTAATTAATTTAGATATATATACTATAAAAATTAAATAAAAACAGAGACTACACTTTACCATGTAGTCTCTGTTTCTCTAGTAACATTTAGAATTTTACATTTATTGTTACTGCTTTTCCGCCTCTATTTAATGTAATTTTTGTGCTAGCACCTTTTGAGAAAGTATATAACTTTTTATTAAGGTCATTCATACCAGTTATATCTGCATCTCCTACTTTAGTTATAATATCCCCTACTTTTACTCCTGCTTTTTCTGCTGATGAACCAGATATTACTTCTGCAACATATACTCCTTTGTCAGTACTTAATTTTGTACCTGTAGCTGCTTCATAATTTGATACATCTGTTCCTTTTATACCTAAAGTTACTTTTTCATATTTTCCAGTTTTTATTACTTCTTCAACTATACTTTTAGCTGTATTGATTGGTATCGCAAATCCTAACCCTTCTGCTTGAGAAGCTTTTGCTGTATTTATACCAATTACTTGACCTTTTTGATTTAACAATGGCCCTCCACTATTTCCTGCATTTATACTTGCATCAGTTTGTAATAACCCTGTCATATTAGTTTTTTCTGTTTGTATAGTTCTATCTAATCCACTTATTATACCTTGAGTAACTGTCTTTTGGAAGTCTAGTCCAAGTGGGTTACCTATTGCTATTGATATATCTCCAACTTTTACTTTATCACTATCTGCAAATTCAGCTGGTGTTAATCCAGTTTTATCAACTTTAACTATGGCCAAATCAAGTTGTTGGTCAAACCATACCACTTTACCTGATGTTGTTGAACCATCATTAAATAAAACATTAACACTAGTTGCTTGGCCATCTGATATAACATGAGAATTAGTAAGTATATATCCATTTGAATCTACTATAATCCCAGTTCCTACTCCTTGTGTTTCAGTTGGTATTGCAAACATATTACTAGTATCGACGCTAGTTGTCGTAATACCTACAACAGATGGTGTTGCCTTTTCTGCAACTGCTTGGTAAATGTTTTGGCTCTTTCCATCATCATTTACAACTATGGGCGTAGAACTTCCTGTAGATTTACTTCCTAAATTATCTTTAACTAAAATTATTGTTAGCAAACTACTAAGTATTGAACTTATTATAGCGACTAATATTACTAAACTTATACCTTTCTTTCTTCTTGACATCTCATACCACTCCCTATCTAAATATAATATAAATTATCAAAATATATTTTTCCCAATTTTCCATAAAAAAATGAAATCATCTATTTTGAGTAAACTCTCTTTCGATGATTTCATTATATTATTCTAATCTTAATTAAACCTTAACTATCTAAAATTATTTAAGTCTTTTTTCTAATTCTTCTTTTTCTTTTTCATAACCTGGTTTTCCTAGTAAAGCAAACATATTTTTCTTGTATGCTTCTACTCCTGGTTGGTCAAATGGATTAACTCCTAGTAAATATCCACTTATTCCACAAGCTTTTTCAAAGAAATACACTAAATATCCAAAATTATACTCATCTAACTTAGGTATATTTATTACCAAGTTAGGCACTTTTCCATCAGTATGTGCTAATAGAGTACCTTCAAAAGCTTTATGATTTACAAAATCTACAGTTTTGCCTGCTAAATAATTTAAACCATCTAAATCTACTTCTTCTGAATTTATAGTTATATTTCTCTTAGAACTTTCAACATTAAGTACTGTTTCAAATAAAAGTCTTTTTCCATCTTGAATATATTGTCCCATAGAATGTAAGTCTGTTGAAAAATCTACAGAAGCAGGAAATAATCCTTTATTTTCTTTTCCTTCACTTTCTCCATAAAGTTGTTTCCACCACTCACTCATATAATGTAGTTGAGGTTCATAGTTAACCAATAACTCTACATCTTTTCCTTTTCTATGTAAAATTGTTCTAGCTACAGCATATTTATAACTGTCATTATTTTTTAAGTCAGAATTTTGAAATGCTTCACGAGCATCATTTGCACCATTCATTATGGCATCAATATCAAGTCCTGCAGCTGCAATAGGAAGTAATCCAACAGCTGTCAATACAGAAAAACGGCCACCTACATCATCTGGTATTACAAAAGTCTCATATCCTTCTTCTGTAGCTAATTGTCTAAGCGCCCCTTTACTTGAATCTGTTGTTGCATATATTCTCTTTCTAGCTTCTTCTTTTCCATATTTTTTTTCTAAATAATTTTTAAATATTCTAAAAGCAAGAGCTGGCTCTGTAGTAGTACCTGATTTAGATATTACATTTACAGAAACATCTTTACCTTCAATTACATCTAGTAAATCCATAATATATGTTGAGCTTATGTTATGACCTACAAAATATACTTCAGGAGCATTTCTTTGCTCTTTTTTAAGCCCATTTCTAAAAGAATGACTTACCATGTCTATCGCAGCTCTTGAACCCAAATAAGAGCCTCCTATACCGATTACTAGAAGAACCTCAGAATCAGATTTTATCTTCTCAGCAGATTTTTTTATTCTAGCAAACTCTTCCTTATCATAATTTTTAGGAAGGTCTATCCATCCTAAAAAAGTATTTCCTAAACCAGTTTTATTATGTAACATATCATGTGCCACATCTACATACGGCTGCATGACATCTATTTCTTTTTGGCAAAAAAATTCCGTAGCTTTACTATAATCAAAATTTATTTTTCCCATTTAAATCCCTCTTTTCAGCATATGCGTTTTACAGAGATTATAACATAAAATCTAGGTGTTTTTTTAAAAAGTTTGCCACAAAATAATGCATATATCCTCAAGCATTATTAGGAAATCGATTCTTCTAAATATTACAACTATTTGTCAATTATAAAATTTTAATTAAATAAATGAATAGTCCAATAGCAAAATGTTATCTTTTTATTTCTCTCATATATATAAAATGTAACTTATTATAAATGTATTTTTCTTAACAATAATCTGTTGATTAAAATAATTAAGAATGTTATGCTAATTGTAATTATTAAAAGGGAAAAGAGGTAATTTAATATGTTTAAGCAAATATTATTTAAGTTATTATCTAGCACATTGGTACTTAGTATGTTATTTACAGCTACTCCAAGTATTGCTTTTGCTGATAATGACACAAACAATATCTCCGATAAGTATCAAAGCTCTGATATAGAGTTAAATGATTATAGTAAAGGTTCGGAGTCTTACACAAAAACTAGAGCTCTTGCTAAAGAGAAAATTCAAACTTTACTATCTAAATACGGAGCTGTAAGCGCTCAATATGCTCTAATTGATAATGGTAAAATTGAGATTTCTGGAAATGGTGGAGTATACAGCAAACAAGATAATAAAAATTTAACTAAGGATAATATGTACAATATTGCATCTATCAGTAAAGTATTTACTACTACAGCTGTTATGAAATTGGTTGAACAGGGAAAAGTAAATTTAGATACTCCTGTTGTAAAATATATACCTGAATTTAAAATGGCTGATGATAGATATAAAGAAATCACTCCAAGAATGTTATTAAATCACTCATCAGGGCTAATGGGAAGTAGTTTTAAAAATGCCCTTTTATTGGGAGACAATGATTCTTATAATCATGATAATTTCTTAGAAGAATTAAAGAAACAAAGATTAAAAGCTAAGCCAGGAGCTTTTTCTGTTTATTGTAATGATGGATTTACTTTAGCTGAAATTTTAGTAGAAAGAGTATCTGGTATGTCATTTACTAATTTTCTTGATAAATACATAAACAATCCACTTAACTTACAAAACACAAAAACTCCAGAAAATAGCTTTGATAGTTCAAAACTTGCAAAAGCCTATGTACCTTATTGGGAAGATGCAGTTCCACAAGATAACCTTAATACTATAGGTGCAGGTGGTTTATATTCAAGTGCAGAAAATCTATGTACATTTGCACAAACATTTATGAAAAAATCAAATGGAATTCTTTCTCCTGCTTCAGTAAAAGCTATGGAAAATAAAGAATATTTAAATGGTCTATGGCCTGAGGGAGAAGACTCTATCCTTGGATATGGTTTAGGATGGGATTGTGTCAACACTTATCCATTTAATCAATATAATCTAAAAGCACTTACAAAAGGTGGAGATTCTTTATTATTCCATAGTAATCTTACAGTGCTTCCAGATGAAAATATGGCAGTTGCAGTTGTTTCTTCTGGTGGAAGTAGTCAACTTAACGAAGTAATTGGGCAAGAAATTTTACTATCTGCATTAAAAGAAAAAGGTAAAATTAAAGAAATAAAACCTGATAAAACATTTAGTAAGCCACAACAAGTCAAAATGCCAAGTTACTTAAAAGAAAATAGTGGACTTTATGCTTCTTCAAATATGCTAAAAGTTGATGTTAATGATAATGGTACTCTAACAGTATCTTCTCCATACATAGAAAATGGACCTAAAGATAAATATGTATACATAGGTCAAGATAGATTCGTATCTGAAAAAGGTAATAGTTGCCTAAAATTTGTAAAAGAAAAAAATAATATCACATATTTAAATATGAGCTCTTATGATGATGTTCCTGGATTAGGTCAGACAGCAAGTTTATACTATGTAGCTCAAAAGGTAGATGACAATAATATATCAAATAGTGTCAAAGAAGCATGGGAAAAAAGAGGTGAAAAAGGTTACTATCTAGTAGATGAAAAATATACTTCTCAATACTATATGTTTGGCTCTGTTAAAGCAATGCTTGGTGTTTCTGATAAAACTCCAGGTTTTTTAGCTAATACTAAAATAATAGATGAGAATAATTCAAATGCTTTTATAGAAATACCTGGTGTAATGGGTCGTGATTTGAGTGATATCAAACTGTATAAAGAAAATGGTACAGAATACCTAAAATTTGCAACACAAACATATGTAAGTGAAGATTCCCTAACTAATTTATCATCAGAAAAATCTTTTACATATCAAATAGATTCAAAAGGGTATGCAAAATGGTACAAAATTGGCGATGATATAGCAAATAAAAAAATAGAAGTTAATCTTCCTCAAAATTCATCTTTTGCAGTTTATGATGATAAAGGAACTCCTGTAAATTACTCTTTAGTGACAAAGAATAATAGAGTTAGATTGCCAAAAGGAGGCGTAATAGCTTTCTTAGGAAGTCCAAATGCCAAATTTGAAGTTACATACCAAGATGAAGTAAATGCAAATGCATTAACAGGAACTGATAGATATGAAACTTCTATTAAGATAAGCCAAGCAGGTTGGGAAAATGCTGAAAATGCTGTTTTAATAAATGATTCTGCAATTGCAGATGCTTTGGCTGCAACACCATTTGCATATAAAAAAGATGCTCCTATATTGTTAACTGGAAGTTCTCAAATAAATGAGAAGACTTTAGCTGAATTAAAGAGATTAAAAGTTAAAAATGTATATGTAATCGGTGGTGAAGCTTCTGTAAACGAAAAATCTTTAGATACTATAAAGTCAGATAATATGTCTGTATCTAGAATTTCAGGAAATGATAGATATGAGACTTCTCTAAATCTTGCTAAAGAATTAAAAGGAATTAGTAATGTATCAAAAATATCAGTAGTTAATGGTGAAAAAGGATTAGCAGATGCAGTAAGTATTGGTGCAGCATCAGCTCAAAATGATATGCCTATAATACTTACTAATGAAAATAGTAATATAACTGAAATAAATGATTTATTCAAAGATAAAAAAATAGATAAATCTTATATAATAGGTGGAGAATATACAGTTTCTAAAAATATAGAAAACAAACTTAAAAATCCACAAAGAATATCAGGTAGTACTAGAAATGAAACAAATGCAAAAGTAATAAAAGAGTTTTACAAAGATTCTAATATAAATAACCTATATGTAGCTAAAAATGGAATCAATAAACAAGATGATTTAATAGATGGTTTATCTGTTGGGGTTTTAGCTGGAAAAACTAAATCTCCTGTAATACTAGTAGGAAATTTACTAGACTATAGTCAAAAAGAACTATTTAAAACTATGAGATTTAAATCAGTAACACAAATTGGTGGAAATGGAAATGAAAATTCATTTAAACAAATTAAAGAAATAGCTTAACATTTTGATTATAAAATATACAGTGTTATAAACAAATGGTATCGCCATTAGACATTGAAACAATTATTCTTTATGATGATTCATTAAGAATAATTAGCCTAAATTTTAAAGGAGTTGAACTTAAAATTTGATTAGAAAAAATCAATTTTAAGACAACTCCTTCTTTTTTGTTCATTATCTATTTTAATTCTTACTTTATTTTAAATTACCATTTTTAATCAGTTCCCAATCTCTTAGCTATAACTTGTTGTGCTATATTAACAGCGTGGTCAGATATTCTTTCTAGATTACTTATTACATCTAAATAAATAACTCCATTTTCTATACTACATAAATTGTTATTCAATCTATACATATGATTAGCTCTACAAGATTTCTCCATTATATCAACTTGCTCTTCAATTTTTATAACCTTACAAGCTAAATCCACATCATCAGTTCTCATTGACTCTAAAGCATAAGTATAAGCTGAAACAACTTTATTGTACATAATATCAAGTTCAGCTTGTCCTTCTTCAGAGAAAGAAATATTTGAATCTATTGCAACTTGAGATAATTCAGCTATATTTTTAGCATGGTCACCAATTCTTTCTATATCATTAACTGTATTAAATAAGGTGTCTACAACTTCTCTAGAATTATCATCTAAAGGCGCCTTTGAAAGTTTAAGCAAGTAATTTAAGATAGCTTTTTGTAAATCATTTATTAGTTTTTCACGTCTGTATGTCTTATCTATTTTTTCAGTTGAATGTTCTACTAACGCTTCCATAGATGCATTTAAGCTTTCCTTAGCTTTTTCTCCCATACGAAGTGCTTCTTTTATCGTATTGGCAAGAGCTATGGAAGGAGTTTCTATCATTCTATCATCTATATATTTAATAGTCTTAGCTTCATCTTCATCTGCATCACCAGCTTTATCAGGAACAAGCTTAATGGCTAGTTTTATGATAACCTTTGTAAATGGTAGAAGTATTAAGACGGATATAATATTAAACAATGTGTGTGTATTAGCTATTTGTCTTGCAACATTACTTGGGTCCCAACTTGTAACTAAATTTACAATTGGTTTATTCAACAACAATAAGAATATTACTGTTCCCAAAACATTGAAGATTAAATGCATCATAGCTGCTCTTCGTGCATTTTTATTAGCACCAATACTTGATAGCAATGAAGTTACACATGTACCAATGTTTTGACCATAAAGAATTGGTAATGCTGCTGCTAGTGGTATTAAACCTTCTGCTGCTAATGCAACCAACATACCCATAGATGCACTTGAACTCTGTATTATTGCTGTAATACCAAATCCTAATAATAGTCCAAGTAGCGGATAATTACCAAATGTAACAAGTAAATCCGTGAACCCTTGATAGTCCTTTAATGGTTCAACTGCCATTTTCATAAAATCCATACCTGTAAATAATATCCCAAAACCTATAAGTATCTCGGCTATATTTTTTATTCTAGGTTTATTTCCAAATAAATAAAGTATAATACCTATACCTAATGCTACTGGAGCCATTCCAGCTAAATCAAAAGATACTAATTGGGCTGTAACAGTAGTACCTATATTAGCACCCATTATAACCCCTATTGCTTGTTTTAAAGTCATTATGCCTGCATTTACGAAACCAACAACCATTACAGTAGTAGCACTTGAACTTTGTATTACTGCTGTAACTCCTGTACCTACTAAAACTCCCATAAATAGATTACTAGTAAGTAATTTTATTATCTTTTTTAATTTTGTCCCAGCAGATTTTTGCAGACCTTCTCCCATAAGGTTCATACCATATAAGAACAGCCCTAATCCACCCATTAGACTTATTATAATGTTCAAATTATTTCCTCCTTGTAAAGAGATTACTATATTTAAAAATTTTATAACCTATTGTATTTTATCAAATTATAGGAGTAGTAATGTTAAATTCATGTTAAATATTAAAAATTCATTAAGTTTCTGTTAAATTTTTGTGTTATTAGCATATTTTTGTATTATTTTTTCTGAACATTTTATACCATCTACTGCTGCTGTGACTATTCCACCTGCATATCCAGCACCTTCACCACAAGGATATAAATTTTTAATACTTATTGACTCCAAACTGTTTTCATCTCTTACTATTCTTATTGGTGATGATGACCTAGTTTCTACACCTGTTAAAACTGCATCATGCATTGCAAATCCATTTAATTTTTTATCAAGAGATATAAATGCTTCTCTCATAGTTTCTACCACAAAACTAGGCAAACATTCATTCAAATTTGTAAGCTTGTATCCAGGTTTGTATGATGGTTCAACACTTCCTAAATTTTCAGAAGTCTTATTATTAATAAAATCTCCAACAAGTTGAACTGGCGCATTGTAATTTTTACCACCTAATTCAAAAGCTAATTTCTCATATTTTTGCTGAAAATGAACCCCTGCTAGTGGATTATCACTATCAAAATCTTCTGGAAGTACATTTACTAGAAATGCACTATTAGCATTTGTTTTATCTCTTGCATGTTCACTCATTCCATTTGTAACTATTTCAAAATCATTTGATGCAGATGCTATGACACTGCCTCCTGGACACATACAAAAAGTATATGCTGTTCTTCCATTTGAGACATGTTCTATAAGTCTATAATCAGCAGCTCCTAGTCGAGGGTGATTATAAAATTCCTTATACTGTGCTTTATTTATCAAGTCTTGAGGATGTTCAATTCTAGCTCCTATTGCAAATGGTTTCTGAATTATTTTTACACCTCTTGAATGCAACATCTCATAAGTATCTCTTGCACTATGCCCAACAGCTAATATGACTGCATCTGTATCTATTTTTTCACTATCATTTACAATTACAGATTGTATAGAATTATTTAATACAACTATATCTGTAACTTTTGAATCAAATTTAACTTGTCCACCTAGATTTATTATTTCATTTCTTATATTTTTAACTACACTTTTTAATATATCTGTACCAACATGTGGCTTATGTGAATATAATATTTCATCTGGTGCTCCAAACTGAACTAATTCTTCTAGCACTTTTCTACATCGTATATCTTTTATTCTAGTTGTGAGTTTCCCATCTGAAAAAGTTCCTGCTCCACCTTCTCCAAATTGAACATTTGAATTATTTTTAAACTTTCTAGTCGTCCAAAAATTACTTATATCCTTGGTTCTACTATCAACATCAAGACCTCTTTCAAGTATAATTGGTTCATAACCCATTTGAGCCAAAATAAGCCCTGCAAATAGACCAGCTGGTCCACTTCCAATTACTAAAGGTCTATTATTCAATTTTTTATGACCCATAGCTACATTCACATATTTTATATCTTTTATTTTTGTTACATCTTTTATTTTTGAGTTTAGTATTTTACTTTCATCTCTAACTTCTACATCTACAGAATAAACAAATTCCATCTTCCCTTTTTTTCTAGCATCTATAGATTCTTTATATATACTATATTTTATTAAGTTTTTTTCTTTTATTCTTAATTTCTTAAGTACAATATCTTTTAATAAAGATATATCTTTATCGATTCCAAGTTTTATATTAGATACCCTTAACATATTGTTTTCCTCTCTTAGATTATAATATAAAAAAGCTAGGGTTACTCCTAGCTTTCTACAAATATAACTTCTATATTCTCTTTTACTAGATTTTCTACCCAAATTTCGTCTAGCACAAATTTCTTTATTTTGTCTACAATAAGTTCTTTATCCAAATCTTTTTTTAGATTTTTTACTAAAACCATTGCTTCAACTGATTTATTCAATCTTTCAACGTATAAAGAATTAACTTTAATTAATATAACCCTTAATTCACATATATATAAATCTTCACTACCTAAAGTGATTTCATCATCGTATTTATATACACTAAATTCATATATGTTTTCATATGGTGTTATATTTTCTATACCAATAAACTCCATTAACTTATCCTCTTTTAGTTATAAGGCCTCTTATAACTTTCATGTTATTAAATACCTTTTCTAAGAAGTTTTCTGCTTCTTCATTATCCAAAAGATTTATTTCAAGATTTTCATTTTCTACAATATTTTTAGATTTGCAGTACTCCTTAGCAACTTCTACTAGTTCATTTTTTCTATACATAGATAAATCGAACTCTTTATAGTCTATTATTATATATTGTTTAGTATCAGGTGATACACCGTTATTATATCCTATTTCTATATGATAAATAACTGCATATATTTCTTCTCCATCGTATACAGGTACTGCTGGGTTAGATTTTATAAAGTTTGTTGATACAGCAATTGCATTTCCTAAACTAAGACTCATTATTAATACCTCTTTCTACACATTATACATATATTATACTATAGATTCTTTATCTATGACTTAAAGCTTTTTATAATTAATTAAGATATTTTTAAATCTTTGTATCTTTTTCCTAATGTACTAGAGCTTATATCATATTTTTTTGATATTTGCACTTGAGTTATAGGTTGTCCTGCTTCTTTCTTAACATAGTACTCAACAGCAGCTGCCCAACCACTTTCAGCTCCTTTTATATTTTCATGACTTTTCTTATATTCATTCCAGAACTCTATACATGCATCTATATTTTCTTTTTCCACATTTTCTTTAAGAGTATCTAAAACTTTACATTCTACTTCAGCTAATTCACCTTCTAAATTAACTTTTTTACTATCATTTTTATCTCTTTCTCTTTTTAAATATTCGGCTATACTTGGGTCTAAAAGCTGTTGTATATATTTATATAATACATGTGTATGATAAATTAAGAACGTCTTCATATCTTTATATAGGTCTTTATATTGATTAAATAAATTCATAACATCATTTAAAATTATATCTTTAACTTCATTTGATATACTTATAGTTACATCTATTAATATATTAGTTCCTTCAACATCAATTATTCTAGCTATCATACAGCTTCCGATTTTAAAGCTTCTTAGAAGCTTTACATCTTCTGTGTAAAGTTCTTTCCCACTTAAACAATCTCTTAAAACTATTTTTCCTGTAGAAATTTCTTTTACTTCGTAAATGCTTACATAGGATTCAAACAAACTTTTTAATATTGAAATTTCTGATTGACTTAGGTTTGCACCATTCTCTTCAAGAAATCCAACCGTCATGACCTTTTTATTTTCCATTATGTGGTCTTGTATTAAATACGTATTAAAAAATCTTTCGAACTTTTCATTTACAGTATCATTTTGCATTATATAAAACATTTCTTTAGCTTTTTCACATTCATCTTTGAATCTATCCTGTCTTGAATAATCATATAATTTTGAATATAAATCTGTATATTGCTTTTGTGAAAGTTCAGTTTTTCTGCTTGCTCTTTCTGAAACAATATCTTTATTTAAACAACATTTCTTGTATTTTTTGCCACTTCCACAAGGGCATAGCTCATTTCTCCCTAACAATATGACTTCCACTCCCTTATTATTAAATTAAAGTACAATTTGTTATTATACCATTTTTTTATCAATCAATCTATAGTATAAGCAAATATTATCTCAAATTTACTTATATTTTGGTATAATATATTCACTTTAATTAGGATTTCGATAAAATCACTAACAATCCCTCTTACAGAAATGGATTATCGTAAAACTAATTCTTCTATAAAGTTTTATGAACTGATAATAGTTTTTTACTTTATCTATTCTTTTTTGTTATGTGACTCTAATTGTCATTTTACATTCTACAAGATTGTTTTTTTCTTGTTTATATTCGTTTGAAATGTTTTTGGCCTCAAGATTACTTGTTTTTAATTTATTAATTTCTATTTTTTCAATTTTATTATGTAACCTTAAGTTCTTCATTACACCTTCAAGTTTCAACACATTTTCAAGTTCTCCATTAACTTTTACTTCTAAATTAGTTTGTTTTTTACTGTAGTTGTCTAAGCTACTTTCTTGATTGATGTATTCCACATTTACAATATCTCTCAATTCATTTTCTACTAATAATACTATATCTTTATTTGTTTTTTTATCTAAAAATGAGTTATTAAAATTATTTTTTAATTTTGTATTACTATCTAATTCAACATTTTTTACATATCTATCATCTTTGTACCCATTACCTTTAATTTTGTAATTATCTTGTCGTTTTATTTCATTCACTATATTTTGTTTTTCTTTCTTCAAATTAGTTAGGTTCTCTTCTAGAGGTCTGGACATTACATTAACTACTAATACAATAATTAATATTAGCAATATTTTCATCAGATTTTTTTCTCTCTTATTTAATTTCAAAATTAATCACCTGTCTAACTTTTTATTCTAAATTTATAACATTCTCCATCTCTTATAATGCTGTCTATATAGTAATATTTTATGTAATTTATTTTTTTTAAATTATCTAAAATATCTAGATTATCACATACTCCTTCCATCTCCATTTTGTTTTTATCTATAGATATTTTAGTAATGTTATCTGTTCCAACTGTTTCATATATTTTTTTAATTTCATCAAGCTTTATTCTAGAAAACTTTTCTTTTGTTTTTTCCAGATTTGGTACAGTATATTTAGACTCATTTATGGGTTTATTGTGACTTATATAATTTTCTAATTCATTTATAGATTTCATATACATAAACATTTTTAATGAAACACATATTAAAATTGATATTATCGTTATTTTATAGATTTTATTATATTGCTTAGTTTCTTTAAATCCATTTAAAAAATTTATTGTTTTATAAGCTTTCATTTAAATAATCATTCCTATACTGCTTATATAAATTATACTAGTATCTCTTAAGCCCTTATCAAAATTATTTTCCACCCTTACTTTCTTTTTTAATCTCAATGGATTTACTTCAGCAATTTTTTCTGTATCTTTAAAATACTCTTCTATAAAACAATTTTCTATACCATAATAATAAACATATTTAAATCTACTTATTATTTTTTTTACTGAGTCATAGGATTTTATTTCTTTTGACAACAGATATGTTTCTTCTATTTTCTTATTTTTTGTTATGTTTATAATAAATTGATTTTTTTTGCATTCTATAAACACTCCATCTTCTATAAAATTATCTATTAAATTTAAACTTATAAGTTTTTGTAGTATATCAAAATTTATGTTTATCGCTTTTGGGTTCATATTTAGACTTTCTGAAATGATTTTAATTACTTTGATAATATTTTTAGGAAAAAGAATTACTTGTATATTTAACTTATCCTTACTAGAGTTTATAATTTTATATTTTATTGAATAGTTATTTATATTTATTGGAATATATTGTGTTATCTCAAATTCTATCATGTTTAATATGTCTCTTTTTTTCTTAGTATTCAATATCTCAATATTTCTAATAACTATGTCTTGAGTTTGAATATTAAAGTACAAATTTTTGTATGATTTTTTTATATTATTTATTTCATCTTTTACTAATTTTACTACATTTTCTACATATCCAGTTTTTTCAATCTCATCAATATCACTTTTAATATTAAAGCTAACTTCTTTTATAATAGATTTATCTATAAATATTTTTTTATAGTTTTTTCTTAAAAGTACAACCCTTATATAATCGTCATTTATTTCTAAAGTTAAAAATTTTTTAATTATAACCATCTCCTCCTTAGGTGATAATAGCTTTTAAATTTTACACAGTATATTTGATTTTTACAAAGCCTATACAGTATTTATATAGCCATATTTTAATTATATAAATACTTAATCTTTTATTTATGCATATATTAACTTTAAATAATCAATACCTATTTAAATCATTTAATTATGTTTTGAATTAAACTTAATATATCTACAATTCATTATAATTTAATACTAAAAATATCTTTATAATTTGACACTAAAAACGTATAAAAACAAATATTATCTCGGATAAAATTGTTTTGAGTTTACATTTACACTTATATCTGTACCATTATCACTTATAACAAGTTCAAACTTACCTGATGTACTTTGAGGAACTGGAACTGTACTTAGATAACCTTTTTCTTTAAGTGATTCTACACTTAGAGATTCAACTATATTTTCATCATCATTAATAGCCATACTCGCTGCGGTTACTATATTAGCTGCGTTTGTATAATCAGCATTTATCTTAGCACTTTCTTGGACCTTACCATATTTAACTAATGCTATACTAGATATGACGCCTAAAATTGTTACTACTACAATCATCTCAACAAGTGTAAATCCTTTTCGTTTTTTATTTATCAATTAAATTTTCGCTCCTTTTTAAAAGTTTTATTTAGTAAAATTTATTTTTATATTAGAAACTAGTAATTGCATCAAACATTGGAATAACCATTGATAAAACAAAAACTCCAACAATCAATCCCATGAATACAATTATTACAGGCTCTACAAATTTCATTATCTGCTCTATTTTATTATTTAATTCATTTTCATAAAATCTGTTTATTACATCTAGACTCTTATCGAGTTTTCCACTTTCTTCACCTGTATTTGCCATTGAAACAAATAACTTAGGAAATATATTTGCTAGATTCAAAGACTTACCTATACTATTTCCTTTTTTTATATAATTATTAGAAATCTTTAGTCTTTCATAAATGAATTCATTATCTATGACACTTGCTGACATCTCTATTGCATCCACTATTTGTATCCCACTACTAAGTAAAATAGATAATGCCCTTGAAAATCTAGTTGTAGCTATTAATTGATTAACTCCTTTTAAAAAAGGTATTTTGAACTTAAATAAATTAATTAATTTCTTTAGTTTATTATTTATTATAAAAAAATAAATAGTTACTATTGAAATCAATATAAGACTAAATATTAAATAACCTAGATGATTTGTAACTATTATAGAAATTCCTATTAAAACCTTAGTTATGAAAGGTGGTTCAATTCCATTACTGGCAAAAACCACCTGAAAATTTGGTATCACAAATATAAAGATAAATACTATTGATATTACAGATAATATGATAAGTATTATTGGATAGATTAAAATAGTTATTATTTTTGTTTTTAATTTATATTCTTTATCGTAATAATTAGATAAATCGCTCATTATTATATCTAAGTTTCCGCTGGTTTCACCCGCTTTTATCATACTTATAAAAAATTTAGAAAATGTTCCTGTGATTTGAAATGATTCTGCTATGGAATTCCCCTTTTGAATATGATTTGATACTGTATTAAACAAACTTTTTACTTTTTTACTAGATTGTCCTTCAATAACTTGAAATATCTTTGTAATTTCACATCCAGATTCTAGTAAAATACCTATTTCTTTGCAAATTATTCTAAGCTCTTTATCACGAATCTTGTTTAAGAGTAAATGAATCTTGTCTAAATTATAAAATATATTTTTAGATAATTTCATGTATTATAATTCCTTCCAAATTATATTAATTACAATTAAATAATCTCGATATTTTCTAATTTAATATGTTAATTTTATTTTATCTAGATATGATTTACAATCGAGAATTTTTATTAAAATCGATTGTATGAAGTTTGATTACACTGTTTAATTAAATTATTTCGTTTACTACTAAACATTCTTCTAATGTTGTTATTTTTTCATTTATTAGCCTTTGGCAGCTATCTTCAAATGTTATCATTCCATTTTTTTGTGCTACTTCTTTAACAATACTAGAATCCTTCATATCCCTTATACATGTTTTTATATCATCATTGATTTCTAGAATTTCATAAATTGCTGTTCTACCAAAATAACCTTTGTCATTGCATTTTTCACAGCCTACAGCTACTTTAGTATTTACATCTCCACTAAAATCATCTTTTATCATAATCTCATGACTACAATGATTACAAACCTTTCTAACTAGTTTTTGAGATATTACACCTATAAGAGATGCATTTAAAAGATATGGTGGGATTTGCATTTCCAATAGTCTAGCTATAGAAGATACTGCATCATTAGTATGCAAAGTGCTTATAACTAAATGGCCTGTTATAGCGGCTCTTACTGCTATCTTAGCTGTTTCTGCATCTCTGATTTCTCCAACCATTATTATATCTGGGTCTTGTCTTAATATAGCTTTAAGACCTACGTCAAAACTCAACCCTACTTTTGAATTTACTTGTATTTGACTTATTCCATCCATCTTGTATTCTACTGGATTTTCTATAGTCATTATATTTTTGTTTATCCCTCTTAAATCATTTAATAAGGAATATACTGTAGTAGTCTTTCCACTCCCTGTAGGCCCTGTTACTAATAATATTCCGGCTCTTTTACTTATTATACGATTTATAGAATTTATCGCTTCTTCTGAAAATCCAAGTTCTGATTTATCTTTTAAAAAAGTATCTCTATTAAGGATTCTCAAAACAATTTTTTCACCATATACAGTTGGGATTGATGAAACTCTAATGTCAATTAAGCTATCATCTAGCTTTATGTCTACTCTTCCATCTTGAGGAAGTCTTTTTTCTGTTATGTCCATTGAAGCTTTTAATTTAACAACTGTAGCTAATGCTGGATAAACATCTATTAAAAATTTTGATATTTCTTTTAACTCTCCATCAACTCTCATTCTAACTATCAAATGCTCTTTAAATGGTTCTATATGTATATCACTTGCGTTCTCTTTTATAGCTTTCTCTATAAGATTTTCAAATAATTTTTTTGCATAATTTTCATCAAGTTCAAAGCTATTGTAATATTTTTCTATCTTCTCACTTATAAGTTCTCTTCTTTCTTTTTTTAATATAATTTCTTTCCCTGTTGCTAGTCTCAAGTCTTGTAGTGCATATATGTCTTCATCTTCTATTTCTACTACTAGATTATCATCTTGAAATTCCACTGGAAATACATTATATTTTTTTGCAAGTTTTTCTGGTATTAACATTGGTAAACTGCTTTCCTCTAATATAATCTTACTCACCCTTTATATACTTTAATTTATTAGGTATTTTTAGTTTTTTCATAGAGATATTTTCTTCAGCTTTTATACTAACTTTCATTGGATAAGTACTTTGTATACTATCTAAATATTTACTACCTTTATCTACGTAACTAGATAGTTTATCTTTATCACCAATACATTTTATTTCATAGGGTTGTGCCACTGGAACTCCATTTATATTTATATGGCTACCTGCAAGTACAACTTCTGAGTACTGATTAATTCTTTGACCATTTATTTCTATGTATTTTCCTCCATTTGCTTTTAATTCATTTATGACTTTCACAAGGATTTTATTGTAGTCTATGCTATTGGCAATGTTTCCTGTTTTTTCATCTATGGCATCTATACTTAATACTATTCCGCTACCATTTACATCTGAATATGAAAGACTCTCCCTAAGACTTTCTATTTTAGAGATTTCATCAGAATTCTTTTGATTTTTCTTCATTGAATTAATTTCTTTATCTAATTTATCTTTCTCTTTTGCCAGTTCTTTTATAGATTTTCTTGTTATTCTTATTTCTTTTCTTATTGACTTATCCTTACTTGTATAAACTGTTTCTTCATTGCTATAATCTCTAAATATGGTTCCAACAAGCATACCTAAAATAGTACTTGCTAGTATTATAAACACATATTGTTTTTTCATACTGTATTACTCCTTACAAATTTATTTTTATATGATAATTTTCTTTAATTAAATATTAAACATTTACATATGCTTATTATATCAGAGTTATATGTTAAAATTCATCTTTAGTATATAATATCATACATTATACTTATGCCCCTACCCTACTAACATCGAATATATGGGTACATTGGATTTTGCTGTAGAAGAAAAAAATAACTTAAGTCGCCTTAAAAATAGTTTTTTCTATTTCCAATTTTTAAATATAATAAAATTAATGCTTTAGAAAATGTAATTGTAAATATAAATCTATTAAAATCTAAAATAGAAAAAGGAAATGAGTTTTTACTAGTTCATTTCCTTTTTATTTATAAATTAAAATATTTCTCCAATATAATTTAATTATAATAAATCTATATGTATACAAAGTATTAATATTTTACATCTCATTTAATTTTCTTTTTAAGTCTTCAACATATTGCATTTGTATTTTTTTTAAGTTCATAAAGAGATAAGATAAAATTTTTATAATAGGATTTTTAACATATATATTTTCTATAAACACTATTTTAGTTTTTTCATTCTCTTCAAAAAATTCACCTTGCCAATTACCATAGAAAAATTTATTTTCCATGTTAAATTTATAAAGCTTATTTTTAGTTTTTTCTGTAACAGTAAATTTTGTACTGTTTCCATCCTTATTGTACTCAATAAAAGTACTTCCATCATCGAATACTTCAATTTTACTTATATCACTTCTCCATTTATAATCACGATTGTCTGTAACTATATTCCAAACTGTTTCCACATCTGCATTAAAATAAGCTGTTATCTCAGATACTCTACATTTTTTCATAAACTCCTCCTATTTTTTATTGGAACCCAAATTTCACTAACATAATCATCTTTATTACTATCTCCTTCAAGGTAAAGTTCAAAATTGAAATCAGCAACTGGTTCATAGCTAGAGCATTGGAAAAACTCACTATATATTTTTACCCATAAGTTTTGAATAGAATTTGGCATGGCACCTGTACACTTAAAAATAGCCCACTTATGAGAAGGTATTTTAAATAAGGTAAATTTATCATTTTTAGGTTTTTCATCTGTCTCAACAGCTGCATAATAATTAAATAATTGTTTGTTTTGTGAAACTGCCATTTCATCTATTCCTAAAATCCCACCTTTTGTAATAGTGTTTTCTTTTACATAAGAAATTAGTTCTCTATACAAACTACTCTTAAACAAGTCTTGCCAAAACCTTGGTATTTGTTTTCTAAATACATCTTCATCTTTCGAAAATTGTTTTTTTAAAGCAATTACTGAAAATTCTCCCTCATCGACAATTTTGTAATCTAAAATATTTCCTCCATCTAAAGATATTTTTAATGTTATCTTGCTAAATGATTTTAGGCTTGAATTTCCTTTTCTAGCAATAGATGGCGTTATTCCATGAAATCTAACAAAGGCTTTAGTAAAGCTTTCTGCTGTTTCGTAACCATATTTAAAAGCTATGTCTATGATTTTACTATTTGAAGTAGTTAATTCAAGCCCAGCTAGTGTTAATCGTCTATTCCTAATATATTCACCAACAGATATACCTACTAATACACTAAACATTCGTTGATAATAAAACACTGACATATTTGTATACCTTGCTAAATATTCATAATCTAACTTTTCTAAAATATTTTCTTCAATATAATCAATAGATTGTTGTAATCCATCTAGCCATTTCATATGTACCCCCATATTTTATAATAAATTTTCTAAATTTTCTTGTCTTTTTGTGCAAAGATTTATCTGTTTAAATTATAGCAAAAAACAGCAAACTGCCATAGCTTCAAAGCCATAGCAGTTTGCTGTTGATTATATATACTAGTTAATATTAATTTTAAACAGACATACTTTATATATTTTCCTCATATTTTGAGATTCTCTTAACTAATTCATCTCTCAATTTTCCTACTTCATCAAATCTCATATTCGGACTATAGTAACTTTCTATAATATCATGTTTTGATTTAGCTCTCTTAAGATTTAAAATTGACCAACAAATTAAGTCATCTAAAACTTTCTCATCAAATTTAATATCTTCTTCGTATTTAAGTAATTTTTCTCTATTTAAAAATTGATTCAAATCAATTGTATCTTCATCTTTAAAAGTACTGCTTATAGTTATTCCTATATCTAAATCAGTTAATAATATAGTTTCAATTTTTTCAGGAATAAGCGGATAGTGATAAACTTCTACATTCAAACCTTTCTCAATTGCTTTTTTGTACACTTTACTCAAAAGTGTAGTTTTCCCAGAGCCTATTTCCCCTGATAAATAATAAACCTTCCCTACATCCTTTAAAATATGTTCTGTATAATCTAAGCATCCTACAGGAGTTATCCCTGAGCCAAATAAATGCTTTTCTTTCTTTAACTTTCCTGTACTATCTACTCCATCAAATAATCTTTTTATGAATTCTTCTGTAACTAAATTTACTTTTCCATAGTCCATACAGTCAGAATATTTTTCCTCGATATCTCTAAAAATTGGCTCTGCTGATTTTAAAAATTTAAATGCTCTTTTAAAAGCATTACTAATATCTTTATCATAGTTTGAAATTTCTTGTCTATTTTTTTCTAACTCCTCTGTATTCCAGTAATCTCCTAAATTAATTATCTCGTCCAAAGCACCTGGGAGTTTAGGGTCTACAGTATGTGGAGCAGTTGCATCCATAAGTACCACGCCTAGTTTCTTTATAACTACACCATCCAACGAACTTGGGTCAGAAGGGCAATGATATAATTCAATATCATATCCTCTATGCAAAAACTCTTTATAAATTTTTTTCATTAGTGAGGATTTTCCTACTCCAGGTCCACCCTTTAAACAAAAAACTCTTTTTACATTTTCCGGAATTATATAGTCAAAAAAAGAATATGAGCCTTGTGATGTGTTTCCACCTGGAAATGCCTTTTTTATCTTTCCTTCCATATTAGCGCCTCCTCATAATTTACCATACCTCTTAATTAAGATATTAATATTATACGAGTTTTGTTACAGCTTTATGCTTTTACTAAATATAAAACTTATCATTCAGCAATGACAATAACTTATTTTACTTAATTTCAATCTATTATTATACTCTAATTTAGGTTTTGTCCAAAAGTATAATAAAACCTTCTATATTGTGGTGTAGCTGTCTGTATTGCTTAAATCTAATTGTCTCGATTGTTATTTTATGTTAAAATAAAATTAAAAAATACATCTGTTTTTCTTCAGAAATGGGTGAAATTCCCTATCGGCGGTAAAAGCCCGCGAGCCTTATGGCAGAATTTGGTCAAATTCCAAAGCCGACAGTAAAATCTGGATGGTAGAAGAAAATAGTATACGAGTACCTTTATGTAATTTTACATGAGTAATCTATACAAATCCTTCAACTACCGCATTTATTCATGAAAATAAACATATTCTAAGGTACCTAAAACATAGGTGCTTTTTTGTTGTTTATTTTGTAACTATACTGTACTTATAAAACAAAATCTACTATGTAAAAGATTGGGGTGTTATCAGTGAAACAAAAATGGATAGTATTAATTATCATCTGTATTGGTGTATTTATGTCTACTCTTGATGGAAGTATACTAAATATCGCAAATCCTACAATTGCTGCCGACTTTAAAATTAATATGTCGCAAATCCAATGGGTAGTTACAGCTTATATGTTGGTTGTAACAGCTACTATGTTGTTTTTTGGGAAACTTGGCGATAAGGTGGGTTCAAATTATCTATATACGTTAGGATTTTTTGTATTTACAATAGGTTCCTTTCTATGTAGTATATCTAATAACCTAACAACATTGATTTTATCAAGAATATTTCAAGCAATTGGAGCAAGTATTTTAATGGCAACTGGACTTGGTATAGTTTCTAATGCATTTCCAGCAAATGAGAAGGGAAAGGCTATAGGAATTACTGGAGCAGTAGTTGGTATAGGGAATATGAGTGGTCCTGTAATTGGTGGAATACTTTTAGAACACTTTGGATGGCCTTCTATCTTCATAATCAATATACCTATTGGTATTATAGCAGTCTTTCTTGGAATAAAATTTCTACCAAAACCTATTTTAGATGAACAAAACAAAAGTTTCGATATTCCAGGACTTCTATTATTTGCATCTTGTACCACACTTATCTTACTTGCAATGAATGGAGAAGGAAATACAAAATGGTATCTAGGAATAGTAGCAATTATAGCATTTTTAATGTTGGTATTAAGAGAAGTAAAATTTGAACAAAGTTTTATTGATTTACCTTTGTTTAAAAATAGAAATTTCACTATAGGCAATATTATTGGAATAGCTTGTTATTTTCCTCAAATGGCAGTATCTTTTCTACTTCCTTTTTATCTAGAGCAACTAAAAAATTTATCTCCTATGATGGCTGGTTCTGTCATGACTGTTCATCCACTTATTATGGTACTTATAGCACCTATTTCCGGTTCTCTTTCTGACAAACATGGTGCAAAAAATATTCTGACTGTATCTTTTTCATTTATGACTATTGCTCTGGTTGGAATGGCACTTTTAAAAGCTGATTCTCCATTATATCTTTTGATTCTATGCTTAATTATTTTTGGCTTTGGATTAGGTTCTTTTAGTTCACCAAACAATAGTAGTATCTTGGCAGACGTTCCTCCTCAAAAACAAGGATATGGGGGAAGTTTTCTTGCAACTGTTCGTAATTTGTCATTTGCTCTTGGAACAGCCTTTTTCAGTAGTTTCTTTGCACAAAGACTTACATATCATCAAAAGTCTACAAGTCATACACTAGCTTATGTTGCGGCTAGTAATCAATCTTACTGGATTGCAGCATCAGTATGCTTTATAGGACTCATACTTACCGTTTGCTTTATGAGAAAGACAGAAAAATCTACTTCTTAGTCAAAATTCATTACTAATTATATAAGTCAGTAAATCTTTAAACAAACTAATTTTATTAATTTTATTAATTTCTAACAATAATTACCGATATTTATTGCTTATAAACAACAAGGATGCCACAAAATTTCCCTTAAAAACATTTTGAGGCATCCTTTATTTGATTTTAATATATATAAACACTTAAAATTAATCTACTGTTATTTCATATCCATGTTGATTGTATTGACTTACAATTTCTTCCCAAAGTTCTTCAACACCAGTCTTTTTTAGCGAAGAAACAGGAATTACTTTTTCACTACTCTCCATTTGCAATTTCTTTCTTATAATACTTATATGCTTTTGATATTGTCCTCTAGATATTTTGTCTGCCTTAGTTGCAATAACTACACAGTTATATCCAAAATGTTTTATCCATTCGTACATAAGTTTATCGTCTGCTGTAGGTTCATGTCTAATATCTACAAGTAGGAATATAGAACATAATTCTTGTCTACTTTCTAGATATCGTTCCATTATACCTCCCCATTTTTCTTTTTCAGATTTGGCTATTTTAGCATACCCATATCCTGGAAGGTCTACAAAATAAAATTCGTTATTTATAAGATAAAAATTTATAGTTCTAGTTTTTCCTGGTGTTTGACTAGTTCTAGCAAAGTTTCTTCTATTAAGTAATGTATTTATTATTGATGATTTTCCAACATTTGACCTACCAGCCAGAGCTATCTCTGGGATACCTTCTGCTGGATACTGTGATTTATTCACAGCACTCATAGTTATCTCTGAACTTCTAATTTTCATTTTTTTCACCACTCTTTAATAAAGCTTGTTCTAATACTTCATCCATATGCTCTACAAGCACAAACTCCATCTTTTCTTTTACATTTTCTGGTATCTCATCTAAATCAGCTTCACACTCTTTAGGAATTAGAACTTTTGTTATGCCAGCTCTATGAGCTGCTAATAGTTTTTCCTTAACTCCTCCTACAGCTAACACTCTACCTCTTAAAGTTATTTCTCCTGTCATAGCTATATTACCTGGTACAGGTCTCTTAGTAAGTGCTGAAATCACTGCAAGTGCCATAGTTATACCAGCTGATGGTCCATCTTTTGGAACAGCACCTTCTGGAATGTGTATATGAATATCATTAGTTTTATAAAAATCAGGGTCTATATCAAACTTGTCCACTATTGATCTTATATAAGAAATACCTGTCTTAGCAGATTCTTTCATAACATCTCCTAGTTTTCCAGTTAATACAATTTCACCCTTTCCTTTAAGCACATTTACCTCTACTTCAAGGGTAACTCCACCAACTGCTGTCCATGCAAGTCCATTTACAAGCCCTATTTGAGGATTAAGCTCTGCAAGTTGGTATTTAAACATATCTTTTCCAAGATATTTTTCTAAGTCAGACTTATTTACAACAACTTCTTCAAGTGTTGGGTCCTCAACATATTTTTTGGCAATTTTTCTACAAACTTTACCAATAGTTCTTTCTAATGTTCTTACTCCAGCTTCTCTTGTATAATGATTTATTATGCTTCTTAAAGTTTCATCATCCATTTTTACAAAATTCTCTTTTAAAGCATGCTCTTTAATTTGTTTTGGAAGTAAGTATTGTTTTGCTATATTTAACTTTTCTTCTTCTATATATCCAGATACTTCTATTACTTCCATTCTATCCAATAATGGTCTTGGAATATTGCTTAAACTGTTTGCTGTTGTAACAAATAGTATCTTTGATAAATCAAAAGGTATTTCTAAATAGTGGTCCACAAAATCCTTATTTTGCTCTGGGTCCAATACTTCCAGCATAGCTGAAGCTGGGTCACCTTTATAATCTGCTGCCATTTTATCTATCTCATCAAATAAAAACACAGGATTTTTAGTCTGAGCTTCTTTGACTCCATTAATTATTCTTCCTGGAATAGAACCTACATAAGTCCTTCTGTGTCCTCTTATTTCGGCTTCATCTCTAACGCCACCTAAAGATATTCTTACAAATTTTCTATTTAATGCTCTTGCTATTGATTTGACTATAGATGTTTTCCCTGTCCCTGGAGGTCCAACTAGACATATTATAGGACCTTTAAGTGATTTAGCAAGAGTTCTTATGGCTAAATACTCTAATATTCTTTCTTTAACCTTCTCCAGCCCGTAATGGTCCTCATCTAGTATAGCTTGTGCTTTAACTATATCTAGTTTATCCTTTGTTTCTTTATTCCATGGTAATGAAAATATAGTATCCAAATAATTTCTACTTACAGATACATCTGGAGACATTGAAGATATCTTTGAAAATTTATCAATTTCTTTTTCTATTTTCTCTTTAGTAGTTTTAGGTGCTTTTATTTTTTTAAGCTTTTCTCTATACTCATCTGCTTCAGAATTTATATCTTCTTCCTCACCTAATTCCTTTTGTATAGCTTTTAATTGCTCTCTAAGATAGTATTCTTTTTGAACTTTATTCATTTGTTTTTTAACTCTTAAAGTTATCTTTTTTTCTATTTTTAATATATCTATCTCTTCTAGTAATATAGAATATATAAGTTCAAGTCTTTTCTTAATATCAAATTCTTCTAATATTTCTTGTTTCTGACTTGATTTTAGATAAATATTTGCAGCTATTGTATCTATAAATCTATCTACATCTTCTATATCAGCTAAAGATATCAATATTTCTGGTGATACTCTATTTCCAATATTTATATACTCTTCAAAAGCATCAAATACATTTCTTACAAATGCTTCAATTTCAACTTCTGTTTCACTATCTAAATTATCACTATCAAAAACAATTTCTTCTATTACTGCTCTAAAGTATCCTTCTTCTTGCTCTATTTTTTTAACTCTACCTCTTGATACACCCTCAACCAAAACACGAACTGTATCTCCTGGTAATTTTATCATTTGTTTAACTTTACAAATTGTTCCTACATGATAAAAATCCTCTTCACCTGGTTCATCAACATCTGCTTCTTTTTGAGATGTTAAAAATATAAGTTCTTCATCCATCATAGCTTGGTCTAAAGCTTTAAGAGATATTTCTCTTCCTATATCAAAATTTAATATCATATATGGAAATATTGCTAATCCCCTCAAAGGGATTAATGGTAATTCATGATCTATTTTAGTATAATTTTGTTCCATCAACATTACTCCTTTTCTAGTTTAATTATTTTGCATTTTATATTATATATTTGCACATGTTAATTTTCAACATTAACAATAACTTCTTGGCATATTATATTATTATTTTATTATGATATAATATTAATGTTAGTATACTTAGATGTTATTTATCATTTGGAGGTTTCTATTATGTTGAAATTGTTTTTAACCTTTTTAAAAATTGGTGCGTTTACATTTGGTGGTGGATACGCTATGGTTCCTCTTATACAAGATGAACTTGTAAACAAACAAAAACTTTTAGAGCAGGAAGAATTTATCGATTATCTATCCATAGCTCAAAGTTATCCTGGAGTACTAGCAATTAATATATCTGTATTATTAGGATATAAGCTTTATGGTATACCAGGAGTTCTTATATGTACCCTAGGCTCTGCTCTACCGTCATTTTGTATAGTCTTAGTATTGTCATATTTATACTTTAAAAATTCCTCATCTAAAATTCTAGATGGATTTTTTAAAGGAGTTGCGCCTGTAGTAATAGCTCTTATATTGTATTCTTTTACAAGCATGTTTAAGAAACTGCCAAAGTCTAAAACTAACATACTACTATTAATTATAGCAGTTTTATCTGTTGGTGTATTCAATATAAGTCCTATTTATTTAATAATTGGAGGAGGTGTATATAGTCTATGTCAGAAATAACACTACTCTTCTTAATATTCCTTAAAATAGGAGCCTTTAGTTTTGGTGGTGGTTATGCTATGCTACCATTTATTCAACAAGAATTTATATCTAAATACCACCTTATAACTAATCAAGAGTTCTTAGATTTACTTGCTATATCACAATCTACGCCAGGTCCTGTAGCAATAAATAGTGCTACATTTGTTGGATTTAAGACTGCTGGTTTTTTTGGTTCTTTATCTGCAACTATCGGTGTTACAGTATTTGCATTAGTAGGTTTAACCATTATATCAAAGTTATTTGCTAAGTTCAAAAATAATAAAAAGGTAGAGAATTTATTAATGGTACTTAGACCAATTACTCTAGGTTTTATACTGTCAGCCGCTTTTTCATCTGCAAAAGAAGTTAATTGGGACTTATATGGAATAATCGCATTTGCAGCATCATTCTATCTTCTATATAAGGGAAAAATTGGCTCTATTGCAATTGTATTCGTCTTTGGTATTATAGGTATTCTACTCACATTTTTATCATAATAATACCTAATTTCATATTAGCATAAAAAAAGGAGCCTTTTAAAGCTCCTTTTCATCATCTTATGCACTTTCCTCTTGATCCTTAAGTACTATGATAGGATTTACTGAGTCTTCGTTCACAGATTTCTCTGTTACTATAACCTTCTTTATATTATCTCTAGATGGTACTTCAAACATAGTTTCCATCATTACACTTTCAACTATACTTCTAAGTCCTCTAGCTCCTGTATTTCTTTCTATAGCCTTTTTAGCTATTGCACGAAGAGCATCATCTTCAAATTCTAGTTCAACATCATCTAACTCTAATAATTTCTTATATTGTTTTACTAGAGCATTTTTAGGTTGTTGTAGTATTTGCATTAGTGCATCTTCATCCAGCAATTCTAAAGTAGCTAAAACTGGTATTCTTCCTATAAATTCAGGTATTATACCATACTTTAATAAATCCTCTGGAAGTACTTTTTCATATAACTTCCCTAAATCTAATTCTTTTTTACTTTCTATCTTAGCTCCAAATCCTAGTGTCTTATCTCCACCACGTTTTTGGATTATCTTTTCTAGCCCATCAAAAGCTCCACCTAATATAAATAATACATTTGTAGTATCTATCTTTAAAAATTCTTGATGAGGATGTTTTCTTCCTCCTTGTGGTGGGACATTTGCAACAGTACCTTCTAATATTTTTAAAAGAGCTTGTTGAACACCCTCTCCACTAACATCTCTAGTTATAGATGGATTTTCAGATTTTCTTGCAATCTTATCTATCTCATCTATATATATTATACCTCTTTCAGCTTTTTCTATATCAAAATCAGCAGCTTGAATAAGTTTTAAAAGTATATTTTCAACATCTTCTCCAACATATCCAGCCTCCGTTAGTGATGTAGCATCTGCCATTGCAAAAGGTACATTTAAAGTTCTAGCTAAAGTCTGTGCTAATAATGTCTTACCAGAACCTGTAGGCCCTAATAAAAGTATATTACTCTTTTGGATTTCTATATCCTTGCTACTAGACTTTTTACTATATATTCTCTTGTAATGATTGTAAACTGCAACTGATAAAGCTTTTTTAGCTTTTTCTTGACCTATTACATAATCATTTAAGATATTCATCATTTCTTTTGGTTTTGGTAAAGATGTAGTATCTTCATCTATAGTATCTTCTATTTCTTCTTGAATAATTTCGTCACAAAGTTCAACACACTCATCACAAATGTATACATTTGGACCTGCAATTAATCTTCTTACTTGATCTTGATTTTTACCGCAGAATGAACACTTTAATTGTCGTTTCTCTTCGTATTTAGACATATTAACACCTCTCTCTATCTACGGTCTCTTTGTAAATACTTCATCTATTAAGCCATATTCCTTAGCTTCTGATGCACTCATGAAGTTATCACGTTCAGTATCCATTTTGATTTTCTCTAATGGCTGACCAGTTCTTTCAGATAATATTTCATTTAAAGTTTCTTTTATTTTTAAAATTCTCTTTGCGTGAATTTCTATATCTGTTGCTTGACCTTGAGCTCCACCTAATGGTTGATGTATCATTATCTCACTATTTGGTAGTGCTAGTCTTTTTCCTTTTGCTCCTGCTGCCAACAAGAATGCTCCCATAGAAGCAGCCATACCTATACATATAGTACTTACATCTGGTTTGATGTATTGCATAGTATCATATATAGCCATTCCAGAAGTTATACTTCCTCCTGGAGAATTTATATATAAATGTATATCTTTGTCTGGGTCTTCAGCTTCTAAGAATAATAGCTGTGCTACTATAAGCCCTGCTGTGGCATCATTAACTTGATCTCCTAAGAAGATTATTCTGTCCTTTAATAGTCTAGAGAAGATGTCATAAGATCTTTCTCCTCTTCCTGTTTGTTCAACAACTACAGGTACTAATGCCATGGTTTCATACCCCCTTTATTCTATATAATTTACAGTAGCTTTTTTAAGCTACTGTAAATTATTTTACGCATTTAACTAAATTATATTTGCACAACATTATATACTAAACATTCTATAACGTCAACTATATTAGTTATAGCGGTTATTTTATTAAGCTATTGTCGCACTTTCAACTAATAAGTCTATTGTCTTTCTTATTTTTATTTGTCCTTTTATATCTTCCTTATCAGCATCTCTTAAAGTAGTTTCTATTTTTTCTACTTCCATATTGTAAGCAGAAGCCATTTTTTCTAATTCAGCTTTAAATTCTTCTTCTGTTGCTTCAATTCCTTCAGCTTTAGTTATTGCTTCCAATACTAGAGAAGATTTAACTAATTTTTTAGCATCTTCTTTTCTTTCTTCTCTTAATTCTTCCATAGTTCTACCAGTCATCTCTAGTAATTGTTGTAATCCAAATCCTTGATATTGTAATTGGTAGTTAAGTTCGTTTAACATATTATCTATTTGATGTTCTACCATAACTTCTGGTATTTCTATTTCTGTATTTTCAGCAACTTTTTCTACTACTGAATTTCTAATTTCTGCATCTGCTTTATTTTTAGCTTCTTCTTCTAATTTAGCTCTTACATCTGCTTTTAATTCATCTAAAGTATCAAATTCACTAGTATCTTTAGCAAATTCATCATCTAATACAGATAATTCTTTTACTTTTACATCATTTACTTTTACATTAAATACAACTGGCTTTCCAGCTAAATCTTCTGAGTGGTATTCTTCTGGGAAAGTAACATTAACTTCAACTTCTTCACCAGCTTTTTTACCTACTAATTGCTCTTCAAATCCTGGTATAAATGTGTTTGAACCTATAACTAAGTTATAATTTTCACCTTTACCACCATCAAAAGCTACACCATTGTCAAAACCTTCAAAGTCTATTATAGCTGTATCTCCATCTTCTAAAGCTTTGTCTTCAACACTTACTAATCTAGCATTTTTTTCAACCATTTCTTGTAATTTAGCTTCAACATTTTCATCACTTACAGTATTCTCAACCTTAGCTACTTCTATACCCTTATAGTTTCCTAATTCAAACTCTGGTTTAACTTCAACATTAAGAACCATAACTAATCCATTGTCTTTGCTTATTTCTTCTATATCTAAATCTGGATTGTCTATTGGATCTATATCTAATTCCTTGATAGCTTCTGGATAAACTTCTGGGAATAACACTTCTATAGCATCATTATAGAAGATACCTTTTCCATATTGAGTTTCTATAACAATTCTTGGAGCTTTACCTTTTCTGAATCCAGGTATATTATATTTGCTTTTGCTTTTATTATAAGCCTTATTTACTGCTGCTTCAAATTTATTGTTATCTACTGTTATTTTTAAAGTAACTTTATTACCCTCTTTTTTAATTAGTTCTGCTTTCATCCTTCTAATCCTCCTAGTGATATTTATGTAATACCCGATAATGGTATCATAATTCATTCTATTTATAATTCAACCACTTAATTATATCACATAAGTTTTTTTATTTACAAGTGTTCCATTAATATCGTTGTACTTATTTGATAAAATTTAATTTTTTGAGTGTTTTTTGCTATTTTTTTAGATAAATACACCTTTATATGCGTATTTCCTCTATATTTATATCATCTTCTTCTATCTCCATAATTACAAAACTCTTATACGATACTCCTCTTGGAAGTGAAGTACTTCCAGGATTTATGTAAAGCACACCATTTTTAATTTCTCTAAATGGAGTATGAGTATGACCGAATATAACTATGTCAGCATTAACTTCAGTAGCTTTATTTTCTAACATTTGTGTTCCATATTTTACACCATACTTATCACCATGGCATAAAAATATAGTCTTATTTGCTACTTCAAAGACAAGTTCTTCTTCTATAGCATCAAAATCACAATTTCCTTTAACTGCAATAATTCCCACTTTAGTCATATTATGAAGATATCTTGAGTCTGTAAAGTTGTCTCCTGCATGAATTATTAAGTCACATTCTTCTAAATATGGTATTGTCTTTTCCATATTTTTAATCATCATATGTGTATCACTTATTATGCCTATTCTCATTACTTCACTACCCTTTTCATAAACTCTTGTTTCATAATCTTTAGTCCATTTGCTCTGTGGCTGATTGAATTTTTTATAACACTAGGTATTTCACCAAAAGTTTTATTATATCCCTTTACTATAAACAAGCTATCATATCCAAAACCATTTTTGCCCTTTTCTTCAAAGCCTATCATTCCTTCACAAATTCCTCTTACTACAAATTCTTTTCCATCTGGAAAAACTACTGCTATTGCAGAGACAAATCTTGCATTTCTTTTACTCATTGGCACATTTTGCATGGCTTTTAATAGCTTTTCTCTATTTTCTTCATCTGTAGCATGCTCTCCTGCATATCTAGCTGAATAAACACCTGGTTTTTTGCCTAATGCATCTACCTCTAAACCAGAATCATCTGCTATAGCTATAAGTTTAGTTTTTCTAGCTATTGTTCTAGCTTTTATCAATGCATTATGCTCAAATGTTTTTCCATCCTCTATTATTTCTATACCTGCTAAATCAACATCTTTTAGAGAATATACAGTATATTCAAAGTCCTTTAAGATTGCACCTATTTCTTCTAACTTATGAGCATTATTAGTAGCAATAACAACTTCATTGCCATAATCCATACCTAATATCTCATCTGCTATTTCACCTAAAACATCCCTTTGATGCCTTATTAGTTCTTTATTCCCTTTTTCTCCTAACTCTAACAATAAATTTAAATCTTTTCTTGAAAAAGGTTTCTCTTCACCAGTCCCCTGTACTTCTACAAACTCACACTTATCAGTCATTATTATATTCATATCTACCTGTGCTTTAGAATCTTCTTCGTAACATAAATCTAGCATATGAGTTTCATTTACTATTCCGACACTAATTGCAGATACAAAATTTGTTATTGGCATTTCTTTTAATGTTTTTGCTTTATATAATTTATAGATTGCTTCTGCAACTGCTACAAACGCCCCAGTTATAGATGCAGTTCTAGTTCCACCATCAGCTTGAATCACATCACAATCTACCCAAATAGTTCTTTCTCCTAATTTATTTAAGTCTATAACAGACCTTATCGCTCTTCCTATTAACCTTTGTATCTCTTGAGTTCTTCCGTCGATTTTTCCTCTAGATGCGTCCCTTATTTTTCTCTGTTGAGTTGCCCTTGGTAACATTGAATATTCAGCATTTATCCACCCAGTACCACTATTTCTCAAAAAAGGAGGTACTTTTTCTTCCACTGATGCAGTACATATAACCTTTGTCTCTCCCATTTCTATAAGAACAGAACCTTCTGCGTACTTTGTATAATTTCTAGTAATCTTTACAGGTCTTATCTGTTCATTAGTTCTATCATAACTTCTGGTCATTTTTTATATCCTTTCCTAATCCTTAATATATTTTATAAATTTATTTTTATAAGTTTTAATTTTATTAATCTCATATAATGTCATTTTTCATAATTCGATAGCTTACTGAACTATTCTATCATTAATTATAGTAGTTTTCTACTAAATTAAGTGACTTTTTAGCCCTCTAATACAGCTTTTACTTCATCTTTCGATAATAAAGTTAATAATTCTAAAAATCTCTCTTCATCTATAACTTTAATTCCTAAATCATTTGCTTTTGTAAGTTTAGAGCCAGCTTCTTCTCCAGCTAAAACAAAAGTTGTCGATTTACTTACACTAGATGTAGCTTTTCCACCTCTTTTTTCTATCATATCTTTTGCATCATTTCTTTTTAATGTGGGAAGTGTACCAGTCAATACTATTTTCATTCCTTCAAATATTCTTTCTACTGTTTCACCTGTATTTTCTAATGATTTTGTATTTACTCCTACACTTTTTAGTTTTTCTATGACATTTATATTTTTATCTTCCTTAAAAAACTCAACAACACTATTTGCCATTATACTCCCAAATTCCTCTAAATCTTCTAATTGCTCAATTGTTGCAGAAATCACATCATCTAAATCTTTAAATTTTGAAGCAAGTATCTTAGCTGCCTTAACGCCTATAAATTTAATTCCTAAACCATTTATAAGTCTCCATAAATCATTTTCTTTTGACTTTTCTATTGAATTTATTAAATTATCAGCAGATTTTTCACCCATTCTTTCTAAATCAACTACATCTTCCTGTTTTATATAATATAAATCAGACACATCTTGAATTATTTTTTCATTTAGCAACAATGTAATTATAGATTCTCCTAAACCATCTATATTCATCGCGTCTCTTGATACAAAATGTATAATTCCCCTTCTTATTTGAGCTGGACAAGACATATTTATACACTTTACAGCAGCTTCTCCTTCTAATCTTACTGTTGGTTCTGAACAAACAGGGCATTTTTCTGGCATTTTAAAATCTACTTCCTCCCCAGTACGAGCTTCTTTTATAACTTCTAAAACTTGAGGTATTATATCTCCTGCTTTTTGAACCAATACTGTATCATTTATTTTTATGTCCTTCTCTTTTATATAGTCTTCATTATGAAGTGTTGCTCTACTTACAGTAGTACCAGCAAGTCTAACTGGTTCAAGTACTGCTGATGGTGTTATTGTACCAGTTCTTCCAACTTCTACTATTATATCTACTATTTTAGTTTTTTTCTTTTCTGCTGGAAATTTATATGCAATTGCCCATCTTGGGCTCTTTGCCGTATATCCCATCTCTTCCCTTTGTTTTATATTATTTACTTTTATTACCATTCCATCTATCTCGTATTCTAAATTACCTCTATTTTCTGTCCAATGTTCAATATGTTCGATAACTTCATCTATATTTTTACAAACTTTATAATTTTGACTTACTGAAAAGCCTAGCTTTTCTAAATATTCTAAGGATTCGCTGTGACTTTTTAAGTCATAATCTTCTATATTTTCCATATTGAATACAAATATATCTAGTGGTCTCTTTGCAGTTAATTTTGAGTCTAATTGTCTTAATGAACCTGCTGCAAGATTTCTTGGATTAGCAAATAGTGGTTGTTCCTGTTCTTCTTGTTGTTCATTCACTTTTCTAAAGTTATCTTTTGATATATAGACTTCTCCTCTAACTATTAACTCTTTTTTTTCATCTATTTTAAGAGGTATGCTTTTGACCGTCATTAAATTTTGAGAAATATCTTCTCCCACAATCCCATCACCTCTAGTTGCTCCTTTTTCAAACGCTCCATTATCATAGGTAAGACCTACTGAAAGCCCATCTATTTTAAATTCAACAACGTATTCAACATTGTCTCCCACATAATCTTGAACTCTCTTATCAAAATCTCTCAAATCTTGTTCTGAAAAAGCATTTGATAAACTTAGCATAGGAGTTTTATGTACAATTTGATTAAATTTATCTAATGGCTTACCTCCTACTCTATTTGTTGGAGAATCAACTCTCTTTAGTTCTGGATTTTGTTCTTCCAAAGATATTAGTTCTTTCATTAGCTTGTCATATTCGTAGTCCGATATTTCTGGGCTATCTTGGTTATAATACCTTTCATTATGATAGTTTATTTGTTCTATAAGTTTATTAATTTCATTTTTAACGCTCACTCTTAGCACCTCTTCATATTTTTTAAATTGAATCATTTTAAAATTTCCCTATAATTAATTATTTCCTATTTATATATTTTTTAGTATATCACTTTTTTGACTTTAAATTTATTACAAAAAAAACTCTTATAGTATCTCTAACAATACCAATAAGAGTTTTTTATTTTCATTAGAATTTTTATATATTTAATAACCTTTTGATATATCTACAACATTATCTACAGGTTTATTTTCTATTATATAATGTTTTAAATTATTATAGACCATATTAAATGTTCTCTCTTTATTTTTATCAGACACCCAAGAGTTATGAGGAGTTACTATAACATTTTCAAGCTCCCATAGTTTATTATCTTTACTTAAAGGCTCACTTTCAAATACATCTAACGCTACACCTCTAAACTTCTCTACACAATCTTCTAAATCTTTCTGATTAATGGTGTTTCCTCTACCTACATTAATAAATACAGAACCTTCTTTCATAAGATTAAACATATCTTTATTTACTATTCCGTCTGTACTCTTTGTAGAAGGCATTGCTACGACTATTATGTCACATTCCTTAAATACAACATCCATATCTTCAGTAGAAAAACACTTGTCAAAGTATTTTTTATTACTTCCATCAGTATTGACTCCCCATATTTCTACACCAAAGGCCTTTAACCTTTTAGCTGCTTCTGATGATATAGTTCCTGTTCCAAGAAATCCAACCCTTTGACCATATAATTCTGATACAGAAAAATCCATTTTCCATTCTTTATTTTTCTGTTGTTTAAAAAATTTTGCACTATTTTTATAAATTTCTAAAATATACATAACAATGCTTTCACCAATAGGTATACTATACCCGCCTCTATTGTTAGCTATTTTGATATCTCTTTTTAACACATCTTCTTTTGGTATTTGGTCTATACCTACACTTGTTGTTTGTATATATTTTAAATTTTCCATTTTGGAAATATCTAGTCTGTCAAAAGGATTATATGTAACTAGCACATCTGCAGTGTTTACATCTTCATTATTTTCTATACTATCTTCAGAATAATGTATAACATCATATCCTAATTCATTTATTTTTTTAAATTTTTCTTCTCCATAATTTATTGTAAATAATACTTTCATTTTACTTTCCTCCATCCACTTATATTAAGATTTTTATATCTTACAGTATAATATGATACTTAACACATATTAGTTAAATTTATTAGAAGATGGTTCTAAAAACTAATTTACTTATGCTCAATTGTTTTTCCTGAAGACATAGCATTGCGTTCTTGAACTAAATTTTCTATTAAATTATTTAATGTCCAATCAATAGATGTCTCTGTTACCATTGCTGTAAAAGGTCTATTTATTCTTACTTTTTTCAATCCTTCTAAAAATGCATTTACTTGTGTGCTGGAAATATTATTAAATATTACAGACTTACTTTTAATTCCATTATCACATTCACTTGATATATTCCCATCCAAAATATCTCTTACTATGTTTTCACCATTTTTATCACTTAAAATGATATGGTCTCTTATTCCAGCAAAATTACTAACATTTTTAATTAATGATAATTCTTTTTGATTAAAATTTACAAACATAATACATTTCCTGCTGTGTATTTTATCTAGATTATTATTATTTATTTTTTCAAATGACATTTTATCCATCCTTTCATTTATCTATATATTTTAATTTACCCTATCTATTTAAAATAATCAATTTTTACAGATAATTTTTATATTAATACCCCAAATTACATACAACTAATTCATCTATCCAAAACTAATATATAAATTTAGAATAATTAGATTAATATTTACAAATTATAATCTAAAGGAGAGATATCATACCATGAAGACACTACTAAACAAAAATTTTAGCATTAAAAACTTTTCATCTGCTTGGATTATAGTACTTGGTTGCATGTTGATACAAGCTATACCATTTAGTATTGTAGCAAGTATACAGCCTCAGTTTATAAGTTATGTTGTAGAAGGAGAAGGTTTTAGATTAGCATCTTTTTCTCTAATATTTACTTTTGGTACTATTGCTTCAGCAATTGCTTCACCATTTATAGGTAAATTATTTTCCAAGGTCAATGTTAAGATATTATATTTATTAGGCTGTATAATTTCTAGCATTGGTTTTGCTACATTTTCTATATGTACTGAACTATGGCAATTTTATACAGTATCATGCATCGTACAAATTGGAGCTACAATTATATCTGCGATAGGAATACCAATTTTAATAAGTGCTTGGTTTGATGAAAAAAGTAAAGGAAAAGCTATGGGCTTTGCTTTTGCTGGTGGCTCTATTGGTAGTATATTTCTACAACAACTTGTAGTTCGTTCATTAGCATCTCAAGGATATAGCCGTTCTTATCTAACATTTGGAATTGTAGCACTAATAGTTGGTATACCTGTGACATTATTTATGCTTAAAATGCCTAAAGATACTAATGAGAAAATAAACTCTAAAATAAAAAATGATGAAACACCTAATAAAATATCCCCTTCAGTATGGGGTTATACGTTAAAAGAGGCTAAAAAGAATAAATATTTTTGGATTATGACAATTGGATTTGCTTTTGTAGGTATATATGTTTCATCATTATCTGTACAATATCCGACCTACCTTAGAAATTATATAAATCCAATTTTAATAGGAACAGTAGGTTCCACTTTTGCATTATTTGCTCTTATTGGTAATTTATTTGGAGGATTATTGTTTGATAAATTTGGTCAAATAAAACCACTGATTATATCTTTTATATTTGTACTTATAGCTACTTTATCATTACTATTTGTCGATAAATCTTCTAATCTTGCATTTGTATTTGCTATTTTAAAGGGTCTTTCTGTATTTGCTTATATGATAGGACCTGCTTATTTAACTGGTGCTTTTTTTGGTCAAAAGGAGTTTGGCAGTATTTTTGGAATTGTTCAGTTAATTTTTGCAATTGGATTTGCACTTGGTTCAACATTATTTGGATTACTCGTTGATAATTTTGGCTATAAATTCTCTTGGTCTATTATAATTTTATCAGTTATAGTCGCCTATGCTTTACTTATCACAGCTTCTATGGGAATGACAAAGTTAAATAAGAAAAGGTTAGATAAATTGGCACAATAATTAATTCTTAATCCCTATAAAAATTATACAAAAAAGATGGAGACTCTAATAACAACTAGAACTCCATCTTTTTATTAATTATATTATAATATAGCTAACTTTCTTTTATTTTTAACAGTATTATCTATATCCTCATCTTTAACTATAGTAAATGCTTTTGTTGGACATACATTTACACATGCTGGTCCTTCTGGTGAATCTATGCAAAAATCACATTTGTTTGCTGTCATTCTTTCTCTAAAGCAAAGCTTTCCTTTGTCTATATCTTTTAGTGTAACTATATCTATTGCTCCTATAGGACATGCCAGCATACAAGTCTTACATCCTATACAATTTTCTTCATTTATTTTTATTGTATTACCCACCCTAACTATACCACCATTTGGACAGGCCTTTGCACAAGGAGCATCCTCACAATGTCTACATTGTATTGGAGCACTAACTTCCTTTGTTTTTATGACAGAAAGTTTTGGATTAAAGTTTATCTCGTCTGGACTTTTGTAAAAAATATCTTCATCTGAATGTGCAACCACACATCCTATCATACAAGTTCTACATCCTATGCACTTATCAGGGTCTGCTATAACAAAATAATTCATTACTTAGCCACTTCCTTTCCTATACAGTATGTAGTGTGTAATAAATGATGAGATTTTTCTCCTAATGGCTCCACTAGATATTCATCATATAATTTTTTAATGTCAGAATTTTCATGAGATTTTCTAATTGCCAAGTGTTCATCATGCACATATGTTGCTTTTGTTCTATTTTCATAGGCTAATTCTTTATATTCTTCTAGTAAAATTTTTGGCTGACCTCCACCACTTACACATCCAACAGGACAAGTCATAACCTCTATAAAATCTATATCCAACTTTCCTTTTTCTAAATCTTCAAGTACTGGTATTACATTTTGCAGTCCACTTACTACACCAACTCTTAAGTCTAAATCTCCTACCTTAATAGTTGATTTTCTAAAACCACTTTCTCCTCGTACTTGTTTTACTTCTACATTAGGTATGCTTTCTCCAGTTATAAGCTCATAACCTGTTCTTATAGCTGCTTCCATAACTCCACCAGTAACACCAAATATAGTTCCAGCTCCACTGTAACTACCTAAAGGGCTGTCAAACTTTTCTTCTCTTAAATTTTTAAAATCAATTCCCATGTCTTTTATTAGGTAAGCTAGTTCTCTAGTAGTTAACACTACATCTACATCTCTATATCCACTAGAATCCATCTCTTCTCTATCACATTCATACTTTTTACATGTGCATGGCATTATAGAAACACTAAATATTTTAGATGCATCCACATTATTTATTTCTGCGCCATATGTCTTAAATATTACGCCACCCATCTGTTGAGGTGATTTACAAGAAGATAAGTGATTAGTTAACTTAGGATAATTTTTTTCCATAAATTTAACCCAAGCTGGACAACAAGATGTAAACATTGGAAGAGTTCCACCTTCTGTAACCCTCTTAATTAACTCACTACCTTCTTCCATTATAGTTAAATCAGCTGCGAAATTAGTATCATAAACTCTATCAAATTTTAATGCTCTAAGCGCTGCTGCCATTTTTCCAGCACCTAAATATCCTAGATAGTATCCAAAATCCTCTCCCAAAGCTACTCTAACTGCTGGTGCACATTGAACCATAGTAAATACATCTGGGTCACTTAAAGCTTTTTTTACCCTATCTACATCGCATACATTATGTGCTGCGAATATAGGTTCATTTATTGATTCTGGTATTTTTCGTTCTTGTTTTTTATCTTTCAAAAACTCAAATCCTTCATCTATAACTGAAGCATACGATTTACAAGTTTGAACACATTGACCACACATAACACATCTATCTGGGTTTATCTCTTGTGGTTTTCCTTCTTCCCCCTCAATAGCATTTACTGGACATACCTTTGAACATTCTCTGCATCCAGTACATAAATCTTTATCTATATTTATTATCATAAACGTCACCCCTTTATCCTTTATTTATTTGTCAACAATAAACTAAGTGCAGCTTGTCTATTCTTAGCTTTTTTGTCATCTATTGGAGTAACAAGTTTTAATGCATCTTGAGGACATGCGCTTATACAAGCTATTTTTTCATTGTCTTTACATAAATCGCACTTATACGCTATTTTTTTATTTTCTTCCAAAATTACTTGTTCTACTTCTTTACCATCTTTATATTGTGGAAGTAAATCTATAGCTCCAAAAGGACATGCTAGGAGACAAGTTTTACACCCTATACACTTTTCTTCATTAACAAACATGACATTGTTCTCTTTGTTTATAGCTTTTTGTGGACATGAATTTAGACAAGGAGCATCTTCGCAATGTCTACATTGTATTGGCATACAGAAAGTATCACCTTTTACTAAATAGAGTCTAGGTATAACTGGTATGTCAACTGTCCCAACCGTATATCCTACATTATTATGTTGGTTATGCATTGTAAAACAAGCTACTTCACAAGATCTGCAACCTGTACATTTACTTGGGTCTGCTATTACAAAAGAGCCTATTTTATTATTCATATTATCCCACCTTTCAATTTGTATATTTCTAAGTCCCTAGTTATTTTTATTATATATATTTATATATTTTAGTGTTTTTTCAATACTTGTATTTCGCTTGCATTTTTTACACAAATTATATTTATTGGCATATACTTTGTCAGTATCATCAATTACTACTCCACACACTTCACATCTTGAATATTTTTTTTCTTCTTTATTAGCATACATACGCTTCAGTCTCACTTTTTGATAACTCTCTGTGAATTTGCATAGATATTCATTCGTCTTCCTCTTACAAATCCAATAAGAGTTATATTTAATTTTTTAGAAAGCTCTATTGATAAATTAGTTGGTGCTGATTTTGATATTACAATAGGAATTTGAGTCATAGCTGCCTTTAGTATCATCTCTAAAGATATTCTCCCACTTACAACTACAGTTTTATCTTTTAGTGATATTTCATTTAAAACACAAAACCCTATTGCTTTATCCATTGCGTTATGCCTTGCTACATCTTCACAGGTCACTATTTTTTTATCATTATCAAATATGGATACACTATGTACTCCACCTGTATTTTTAAATAATTCTGACGAATTTAAGTTTTTATCCATTATACTGTAAATCGCATCATAATTTATTTTTATATTACTCTCTACAGGAGCACAACTTATATAGTCTAGTGAGTTTAAAAATATAATTTGTTCCTCTTCATCCTTATGTCTCTCTTGAATAGTTACTTTTGTAACACGTTCCTTATCATTTATTTCTATATCTAATATGTCTTTTTTATTTTCTATATATCCCTTTGTTCTCAAAAAACCAACTACAAGCTCTTTTAAATTATATGGTGTACATAAAAATGTATTTATGTATTTATCATTTAAAATAAAGCTAAGTGGATATTCTGCAATTATTTCTTCATATTCATTTGATAAATCATGTTCATTTATTTTGCTTATTTCTAATTTAAAAGAATTCATGTATTCATAATCTACTAAACTATAACTGTTTTCAAAAACTTCACCTTTACTATTTTCTTGGGACTTAGTTTTTGAGTATATATTCTCCATAAGATATTTGCCCTTCCGCTTTTTATAAATCTTTAATCTAATAACTACTAAACATTTGTGGCAGTCATTTTATCTTTAAGACTTTGATATTCTTCTCTTACACATTTCTCTGCTAACTCTTGGTCATCAAGTTTTTCAAGTTTAACAGCACAATATTTGTATTCTGGTGTTTTAGATATAGGGTCTAAGTTTGCTATTGTAAGCTCATTACAAGCTCCAACCCACCACTGATAAGTCATATATGTTGCTCCTTCTTTAACTCTGTCAGTTACTGTTGCTCTTGTTATTACACTTCCTCTTCTTGAACTAATTCTAACTAGTTCATCATCTTCAATTCCTAATCTATCTGCATCATTACAATTTATTTGAACACGACCTGGCTCATCTTCTAATGAACTAAGTGTTCTACAGTTACCAGTCATAGTTCTTACTGAATAGTGACCAACTTCTCTCACAGTACATAAACTAAATGGATACTCATCATCTTCAACTTCCATAGGAGGTCTCCATTCTGCAGCAAATAAATTACCTCTTCCATTAGGAGTAGAGAATTTTTGTCCTTCATATAGATACATAGTTCCTTTGTCTTCCATACTTTCACTCTTACAAGGCCATTGAACAGAACCTTGAGCCTCTATTTTTTCATAAGTAGCGCCTAAGAAATTTGGACATAATGCTCTTAGTTCATCCCATATTTCTCTAGTATTTTTGTAGTTCATAGGATATCCCATTGCTGTAGAAATTTCACTTATAATTTGCCAGTCTGGTTTTACATCTCCTTGTGGCTCTATAGCTTTTCTCATCAATTGGAATCCTCTATCTGCACATGTATATACTCCATCATGTTCGCCCCAAGAAGTAGCTGGAAGTATAACATCAGCATGAAGTGCTGTCTTATTCATAAATATATCTTGAACAACAACAAACTCTAACTCATCTAAAGCTTCTCTAACTTCTGATGCATCTGGGTCACTTTGTACTGGGTCTTCCCCAAATATATAATAAGCTTTAAGCTTCTTCTCTTTTAACACTAAATTTGGAACTTGAGTTAAACTATATCCATTATTAGGAGATAACTTTACTCCCCAAGCATTTTCAAATTTTTCTCTTATCTTATCATCAGTTACATTTTGATAACCAGGATATACATTAGGAAGAGCCCCCATATCACAAGCTCCTTGAACATTATTTTGTCCACGTACAGGTCCTATTCCAACGCTTTCTCTACCAAAATTACCTGTAAGTAGAGCAATTGATGCAAGCCCTTTAACTACATCAACAGCTTGACCAAATTGGCAGACACCCATTCCATAAAGTATCATTGCCTTCTTACCTTTTGCATATTCTCTCATAGCTCTTCTTATAAGTTCTTCTGGAATTCCTGTCAGCTTCTCAGCATATTTAGCTGTATATGGTTTAACAATTTCTTTGTACTCATCAAATCCTTGTGTATGGTTTTGAACAAAGTCTTTATTGTAAAGACCTTCTTCTATTAAAACGTTTCCAAAAGCATTTACTAAAACCATATTTGTTCCACCCTTTATAGGTAGATGTATATCAGCAATTCTTGCAGACTCAGTTAATCTAGGGTCAGTAACAATTAACTTAGCTCCATTTTTCTTAGCTTTAATTATTCTATTTGCAACTATTGGATGTGAATCTGCTCCATTATATCCAAATATGAATAAAACATCTGCGTTTTCTATTTCTGGTATAGAATTAGACATTGCACCACTACCTAATGAGTAAGCCAGACCGGCTACAGATGGTGCATGTCAGACACGAGCACAATGGTCAACATTATTAGTTCCTATTGTAGCTCTCATAAATTTTTGCATTATATAATTTGCTTCATTACCAGGCCCTCTTGCAGAGCCTGTTCCCATAATAGAATCAGGACCATATTTTTCTTTAATTTCGTTTAATCTTGAAGCTGTATAACTTATAGCTTCATCCCATTCAACCTCTTCTAACACACCTTGTTTTCTTATCATTGGTTTTTTTAGCCTAGGTGTTAAAATTTTAGGGTCATTTAGAAAATCCCATCCATAACGACCTTTTAAACATAAACTTCCTTGATTTGTTCTACCATCAGCTGGCTCCGCTTTTAATATCTTGTTATCTTTTACTACTAGATATAATTGGCATCCAGCTCCACAGTATGGACAAACTGTTAAAATTTTCTTCTCCATACATTTCCCCCTTAGATTTATCCCCTGATGAGTAAAATTTACCTTAAAGATAATAAAGTACTTTTATAATATGCAAAATTTACAAATATTTTGCAATATTATCTATTAAATTCAACAATTTTCTCACAATTCCTTTTAAATTTTAAAAAAAATATGTCATAACAATCCTTATATTTTAATCGCCTAATTAAAATATTATAGTTCTTATGACATATTTTTTACTATATGCTTATTTAGATTTATCTAATTTTCACTTAAAATGGCATTTCTACCAATTCTATTTTTCATTCTATAGTGAGTGATTACAGTAAAGATACCACTTCCAATCAGAATCAAATAGTACATAAATCCACCATATAAAAATACTGCATAACCCATTAGAGGTTGAGGAAATACTGATTTAAATATAGTGAAAAATGCTAATTCATTAGCTCCTACATTACCAGGTGTTGGTATTGGAGATATTGCCATATATAAAAAAGCTTGTAGTGTTAATATATAAATATAACTATAACCTTGTAAATTAAATGCTTTATATATCCAAAATGATACACTAAAGTAAGCACTTAATTGAATAAAAGTCACTATAATAGTTAAAATCAATACTTTTTTATTTTTAGCAAAAAAACTTATTGCTTTACTATAATCATCTATAAAATTTTCTATAGAGTCTACTTTACTCTCTAGGAATCTTAAAAACTTAAATTTTGATAAATATTTTACTGAAACTCTCATAAAATATTTTATTTTTTGAGGATTTAAAATAACTAAAATTATCATAATTAAAACAAATGAATTAATTGCTATTCCTAGAAACACTAAGGGCATGATTACTTTCATTTGTTTTTCTAGCATAGCTAGATTCATTAATACTAATATTGTGCAATAAACAGTAACTACTATTTGAAAAATAATAGACTTATTTGTAACAACTGCACTTGCTTTACTAAGTGGCATTTTGCATTTTTTAAGTACATATATTTGTACTGGTTGGCTTCCTGAAGCAAATGGAGTTATTAGATTATAATAAAATCCCATAATGGCTAGCTTGAAACCAATAAATCTAATATTGACTTTGTGAGTACTTTCTATAATTATCTTCATTACTAATCCTTCAAGCATTATGTGAGACATTATTGCCAAAGCCCCTACAAATAAAAACTTTTTATCTACCATAGTTATAACATTTGATAACATCTTAATATCTAATGTTTTAAATACCAAGTAAATTGTTATACCTATTAATAAAAATAAAAATGTATACTGTAGTAGACTCTTTCTAATATTTTTTAGTTTATCCATTAGAAAAACCATCCTTTGCTCAAGATTTATATTAAACACCATATTATTAGTATACACTACTAATATTAATATTTTATAACAAAATACCTTACAATTTTGTAATTTACAAAAAATATTAATCTATAAATTAAATTTTAATATATAGATTAATATTTTACAAACATTTTGTAGATATATAATGTATTTGCACTGAGTAATACTTTATTATATCCACTTATATCCTATCCCCCATACAGTCTCTATTGTATAAATATCATAAGATTTCAACTTGCTTCGTATATTTTTTATGTGTTCTGTAATAACACTTATATCACTTTCTCCATCAAATCCATATATATGCTCATATATTCTTTCTTTTGAAAAGACTTGTCCCTTATTTTTTGCTAGAAATTCACATATTAGGTACTCACTCTTAGTAAAATTTATCTTATTATTATCAACAGAAATTTCTTTTCCCAAAAAATTAAATTGAACATTTGATATAGTTAATGAATTTTTTTTCTCTCTATTTTCTCTTCTCAAATGAGCATTTATTCTGGCTCTTAACTCACCTACACCAAAAGGCTTTGTAATATAATCATCTGCCCCTATACCAAGACCATACATAACATCACTTTCCATATTTTTAGCTGTCAAAAACAATATTGGACAATCAACCTTATTTCTTATAATTTTACATACTTCAAAACCATCCATTTTGGGCATCATTACATCTAATATTATTAGATTAAAAGGATTATAATCAATATCAAGAATGTTTTCTACATCACTAATTACCTTTACTTCATGCCCATCTCTTTTTAATATATTTTCAATTAACTTTAACATATCTAATTCATCATCTACTACTAGTATCTTAGACATACTAACACCTCCATTACATATTTAATGACACCTTAATTTATATATTTAGTTATATCTTTATAAATTTATATAAAATCTCATACTATTATATTATAACTTAAAGCAATTAATTAATATTTTATAGTAGAATCATTTTAACACTTCAAACATAAAAAATTTATATTTTAAACACTTAATATTTATTTTACATAGATTCCTTTAAATAGCAAAATTTATTTATTAATTTAATATTGTAATATTCTGGATATATAATAAAATCAATAATAAGAAAACTTTTTATAAATATATACATAGGTCTTTAAATCGGAGGAAAATATTATGGATAAAAATATCAAAACAAGTAATTATAATGTTCCATTTGATTATGCACGAAAAAAACTCAAAGAATTAGACCCTCATACAATTAGTAATTTAAGTAATATTGACTTTAATAGTGATTCAAGCAAATTTACTATTGATTTTTTTGGTAGACAGTATATAGTTGATTATCCGAGTGGAGAAGTTTGGAATAGCAATGGAAGTCTCTGTAAAAATTTCGAACTTAAGATTCTAATGCTTAGGTATTTGTGTAATTCTAAAGGTATACCTCTTACAAATAAATATATAACTTTTAAAGAAGTTCCTGGAGGCAATGTCTATTATCCTAACTTTCTAAATAGAACTCTAGCAAGACTTTCAGAAATCTTTACATCTAAAATAGATAAATATAAACTGGTCATGGAGAATATTGGAGCTGAAAAAGTAAAGATGGGTGACCTAGCTTATAAGTTTACATACATAGGTAATACTTCTATGATATTTATACTTTGGTTTGGAGATGATGAATTTCCACCAAATTCAAATATATTATTTGACTCTAATATAATTTATTATTTTAATGCAGAAGACTTAGCAGTTGTTCCTGACACAGCTATAGATGCAATTTTGAATAAAGTAAATCAATTATAAACATTGATACTATTGTAGTAGAATTCTTGATAAATTTAGTCAGAATCTAATATGAAATGGAGTTAAGAAATGAACATAGAAAATCAATATTTATCAGATAAGGTAAGCCAAGTGCACTAGCTACAACACACTACTATGAGATATTAGAAAATCTAGAAAAAAGATAATGCTATTATACACAAATAAGTATAGCTTCTTTGTATTTTTTAAAGCTGCTATACTTATTTAAAATGATGTTACATAAAACATGTTAAACTGGCTGGTCTAACCGATTTAAATATTATTGTTTACTCTTTCCAATTTGTAACACAATCTCATAATTTAACTTACTTCTCCTTAGGTCAACTCCAGATATACTTTTTATCATCCCACAGTCTAACATGTCTTCAAAGACCTTTCTAGATATGCCAAGCTTCTCACGTAATAACGTGGATACCTTTAATTGACATGGATACTTACTTGTAATACGAATTTGTGTAGAGTCATCAATACAAATATCTTGACCTACTATTTTATATTCTGGGATGCCAACTTTCGCCCCATTTCTATGTAAAAACTCAACATTCATAGCATATTGTTTAACAAGATTATAATCATTCGTATAAAATTGTTCTAATATCTCTGGATTTAAGTTTTTTGGATTAATACGAGAATATATAGTTGAATTCCATGTTGAATCACAATTTGAGCATTTATATATTAACCAAATATCTAAATACTTATGTTGGGCATTCACTCTAAATAAATCTGAACAGATGTATTCAGTCTTTTTCCCACATTTTTTACAGTACCTAATTACTGGCAATTGGGATTTATACTCAATCTCCCAAGTAATTTTTTGCATAAATACATTTTCCTTTCTATAATATTGCTAAAATAGAAAGTCGTGAAAAGGTGGAATATAATCAAGCATTTTTTTCAAAACAGTACCTCCTAATTTTTAATAAATTTAAATTTCAATTACACACTTATATAATAAATTATTTCCTCTTAATATAGACACTACTGCTGAATTTTCTTATTATATAAGCTTCTGAAATTAATTAAATTATAGCATCCACTAAAAAAAAACTATACCTTAAACATTTTTAACAAAAGAAAATAAGCCAGTATAGTTATAGAACTATACTGGCTTACACTTAAATATCTTTTCTTTTTTCTTGTAATATAATTCTTTGAATACTCTTCAAAGACAGATAATATTTTTCTGATAAATACTGCAAATCATGACCAACTTGATAATCTTCATAAATTTGCATATTTCTAATTGTTAAATCTTCACGAGTAGATGTATTACTTCCCCATTCTCTTTTATTGTTTGATTTTCTGGGAATATAAATACATTCTCCATCCACATATTCTTGTATCAATTCAAGTAATTCTTCTGGTAATATATGTATTGCTTTTTTATAGCTCATTTTGCTCTCCTATTAAACAGTAATTTTTTATTAGGAATAGCAAAGGGCTATCTGTATATTAAATTTTATAGTTGCAATAGCCCTTGCTATGCAAAAATAAAGATTAAATCAAGCATAAAGTCTCACCCCTCCTTATATCACAGCGATACATATAAGTCTATCAATAGCACAAATAGTTGTCAATCAACATAATTTCTTTATTTTTTATTTATATTTGTAGTTTATTATATATCAAATTAGAATTGTTAATTAAAAAAAACTTTTACATTGATGGGTTTATTACTGAACATGGAACTCCAACTATACATTTTCCACAGATATCACATCCACCTATATAAGAATATTTTTTCTCATTTATCATACACATTTCATAACACTTATTTCTATCAAACCCATCTTCTTTTAAAGCTTCTTTCACACATTTACTTACACACTTTTTACAACTATTATTATGTTTATACAAGCAGTATTCCTTTTCTGGTCTTTTAGTTGGTTCTAACTTTAAGCTTGTGATTATACTTCCTATCCTTCCACAACATCCTTTTTCTGTAATAAGCATATTGTTTAGACCAAAAGTTCCAAGACCTGCTATGAATGCTACATGTCTTTGTGACCAATCACTAATCAATTTATCATTATCAAAATTATATGACCCAGGAATAGCATAGGAGTCAAATCCCATGTTGCCTAGCTCTTCACATAAAAAATTATTTAAATCGGAAATCAATTTATTAGTTTCTATATAAGCTCTTGCCCAACTTTCTGAACATTCGAGCCCTCCAATATTACTATTATTTATGTTTTTATCAAAGGGTATAAAATATGTAATTATAGTCTTACCATCTTTTAAAAAATCTTTTGGCATAGCATGAGATGTTCCTACAATATTTTTTAACTGATAAAACATTTCATCTTCAGCAGAAGCATAGGCAAATAAAAGCTCTTGCCACTTTTGAGTCACATCATTTGAATTATAATAATCTTTTACAAAGTTATTCATTAATTTTTCAATTCTATTTTTCATAATATCCCCCCAAAAAAGTATCTCTTTCTAATTTAATACTATTATTTTATATTATATAATAGTATGCTATATTCTGCTCATCAATTAATATAAAAAAGCTTCTAATATCAATCAGATACTAGAAGCCTTTTTTTAATTATATAATTTAGTTAATCGAAATTCCTGCACTTGCATATCCTGCTACAGTATTAACTAATGAAAGTCCTGACGCTGTCGCTGTAAATACTAGTAAGAATCTAGTTTGTGCTGTTACTGATATATTTAATCCTGTTACAATTCCATTAGAAACTGAACCAAGTGATAATATACCTGTAAGTGGTGGAGCCAGTGTAACTGTTGCTCCTGGTACAGCTGTAAATGAGTTGTTTGGTGCAGTTGATTCATAAAGTGTAGCTGTAATTGTGACTGTTGAACCAATAAGTGAAAGCGCTGCTGTTGTACTAAAATATGCTGAAATAGATGTTATTGTTCCAGCTCTTGGCATTGAAAATGCAAAGTTAGTCAATGTTCCTGCTGCATTTGTAAGGTCTATTACTCCACCAACTATACTTAGGCCTGGAGCTGAACTTCCAAAACCTACAAATCCTGGTGTGCCCACTAATCCACCAGCTATAGTTGTAAGTGCTAGTGGTATACCTGATGCAAAAGGTATTATAGCACTAGCTCCTGGTATTCCTGTTGCCCCTGTTGGACCTGTTGCTCCTGTTGGACCTGTTACTCCTGTTACTCCTGTTGCTCCAGCTGCTCCTGTATTTCCTGTTGCACCTGTTGGGCCTGTTGCTCCATCTGCTCCTGTATTTCCTGTTGCACCTGTTGGGCCTGTTGCTCCATCTGCTCCTGTATTTCCTGTTGCTCCTGTTGGGCCTGTTACTCCTGTTGCTCCAGCTGCTCCTGTATTTCCTGTTGCTCCTGTTGGACCTACCAATCCATCTGCCCCTGTATTTCCTGTTGCTCCTGTTGGGCCTGTTGCTCCATCTGCTCCTGTATTTCCTGTTGCTCCTGTTGGACCTGTTGGACCTGGTACTCCATCTGCTCCTGTGTTTCCTGTTGCTCCTGTTGGACCTACTAATCCATCTGCTCCTGTTGGGCCTGTTGCTCCTGTTGCTCCTGTCACTCCTGTTATTCCTACCCCTGTTGCTCCTGTTGGACCTGTTGGACCTGTTGCTCCAGCTGCTCCTGCTGCTCCTGTTGGACCTGTTGGACCTACTAATCCATTTGCTCCTGTATCTCCTGTTGCTCCTGTTGGACCTGTTGGACCTGTTGCTCCATCTGCCCCTGTATTTCCTGTTGCTCCTGTTGGGCCTATCAATCCATTTGCTCCTGTTGCTCCTGTTGGGCCTGTTGGACCTGTCGCTCCAGGTGTTCCTGTTGCTCCTGTTGGACCTATTAAACCTGTTGCTCCTGTTATTCCTACTCCTGTTGCTCCTGTTGGACCTGTTGGACCTGCCAGTCCATCTGCTCCTGTTACTCCTGTTGGACCTGTTGGGCCTGTTACTCCATCTGCTCCTGTATCTCCTGTTGCTCCTGTTGGACCTGTTACTCCTGTCGCTCCAGGTGTTCCTGTTGCTCCTGTTGGACCTGTTGGACCTGCCAATCCATCTGCTCCTGTTGCTCCTGTTACTCCTGTTGGACCTGTTGCTCCAGGTGTCCCTGTTGCTCCTGTTGGACCTATTAAACCTGTTGCTCCTGTTATTCCTACTCCTGTTGCTCCTGTTGGACCTGTTGGGCCTGTTACTCCAAATCCTGTTGCTCCTGTTATCCCTGTTGGACCTGTTATTCCATTTGCTCCTGTTACTCCTGTTGGACCTGTTGGGCCTGTTACTCCATCTGCTCCTGTATTTCCTGTTGCTCCCGTTGGACCTGTTGGGCCTGTTACTCCAAATCCTGTTGCTCCTGTCGCTCCTGTTGGACCTACTGACCCTGTTGGACCTGTTGGACCTATTAACCCTGTTGCTCCTGTGTTTCCTGTTACTCCTGTGTTTCCTGTTGCTCCTGTTGGACCCATTGGTCCGGTTGGACCTGTTGGGCCTGTTGGACCTGTTCTACCTCTTGGACCCATTGGACCTGTTGGACCTATACATGATGGTGGGCAACCATGATGACAGTCACAACTATTACAACTATCACAACTGCTATTGCAATCATCATAGTTGTTATCATGGTTATTACCATCAAATGGGCCAAAATATTTATTTCTACTCATTACTTAAAGCACCTCCTAATATATTTGAGCTTTCATGCTCTCTATATAATATGTCAAAATTAGTATTATTGTGACTTATCAATAACTTTTATATTTACTAAAATAATTTTCATTGTACAAAATAGCACTATCGTTAGGTTTGATTTCTTTTGCTTTTTCATGATAAGATATCGCTTTATCCATTTCTCCTAGTTTGTCATAGCATACACTTAATTGTATATATGGTAAGTATCCATAACAATCATTTGACTTAAATCCTCCATTAATGTCATTTTTATCTCTAGTTAATGCTACTTTATACCAAAAAATAGCTTCTTTATATCTTTGTCTATCAAACAAGTGCTTTCCTATATCACAGCAAACTTCTGCTCTTGGCTCATCAAATTCAAAGCTTCTAAATAAAGAATATAAGGCACTTTTTTCATCATTAATTAAGTAATAACATGTGGCTAAATCTCTGCAAGCACTTATACAATCCTCAATCCACCCTTTTGAAGAGTCTAAAAACTTAGTAAAACCTTCTATAGCATCTTTATATCTTGCATTATAATACAATTCTCTTGAGTAATAAAACTGATGTCTTGGCTCCAATATCCTACCTTCTGAAATCATTTTTTCAAAAATTCTGAGATTTCTTAAAGGGTCCTGTCTATGAAGTTTTTTATGTGATATTGCAATGTCAGAATAAAATATTTCTCCAACAAGAGGTATTACTTCATGAATAGGGTCAACCCATTTATAATTAGAACTTCTCTTAAATAAGCGTTCTCTATAATATGATAAAGTTGGTTTTCCGTTTTCATCAAATGATACATTGTATTTTGCCATGACCATATCAATAGAAGTATCTAAATTTTCTTTAACTTTTGATAGTTCTTTTCTATCCTCTTCTAAAATTATGTCATCTGCATCAAGCCACATTATATAGTCTTTAGAAGCTTTAGAAAATGAAAAATTTCTCGCAGCAGAGAAGTCATCTATCCATTCGAAATCGTACACCATGTCTGTATATTTTGAAACTATTTCTTTTGTGGAATCTGTGGAACCAGTATCTACAACTATAATTTCATCTACTAGATCCTTTACACACTCTAAACATCTGCCTATAACTTCTTCTTCATTTTTAACAATCATGCACAAACTTATTGTAATCATAATGTACAACTCCTTTGTCTTTTATATATTACAGACATAAGTAATATATGGTATTTACTCTTATTTTGTTATTGAAATATGGAAAATTTTTAACGACAAAAAATTAGTAGGTAAGTTTATTTATCATATATGTTTATAGTTCATTTTTATTTAATTCATAATTTAAATATATCGATTTGATTGATATGTATTTTTGCGTTACCATAAGTATAAGAATATGTAAAATTTAACCATTCATACAAGATAAAAAATAAAACTATTTTTGATAGGAGGTAAATTATGAAAAAATACTTTGAAATATTAAAATCTAGTGGAGCTGACATTGCAGTTTCAATAGACCCTAAAACGATTGTCACAGCAGCATGGACAATTTATAAGTGTCAGTTTGGTTGTAATACATATGGTCATAGTCATTGTTGTCCACCCAATACTCCAACCTATCAACAGACGCAAGCAATAATAGATTGTTACAAAAAAGCTATTTTATTTCGATGTCATAAAATGAGTATTGTTACTCCTTTAGCTGTTGAAATAGCAAGAGAACTTTTTTTAGATGGATATTATAAATCAATTGCTTTTGGAAGTGGCCCTTGTACAAAGTGTGCTAAATGTAATCCTGATACTTGTAGTTTTCCTAACAAGACTGCTCCATCAATGGAAGCATGTGGTATTGATGTTTTTGCTACAGTAAGGTCAAATGGACTTGAAATAAATACTTTACGAGAAAAAGGAGAAATTCAAAACCACTTTGGCTTATTATTAGTTGATTAAAAAAATTAATATTTTCTACTGAACTTTTTATATCAATTTTTTGTATTTATTATCTGCATAATAGTATGCAATTATATATTATAAACTTATATTTATAATCTTCTTTATCTTTTATCATAAGTTCATAGGATTTACATCTAAATTAACCCCTTATGCAAATTAACCAGTGTGGTCTATAAGTTATCATATCATTGCAACCACATTGGTTAATATCTCTAAAAAATCTCTAAACTGATACGTAAAATTACTATTTATTACTTATTTACTTGACATTTTAAAAAACTTCTTTTTTTAAACAAAAAAATAATCATGTTCATTTAAACATGATTATTTTGACATTAGTTATATACTATAAATTAAGCTTTTAAAATAATACTCTACTCACACTTCTCCATTATATGATCAATCAATCCATATTCTTTAGCTTCCTTTGCAGTCATAAAATTATCTCTATCTGTATCTACTCTAATATCTTCTATTGATTTTCCAGTATTCTCAGAAAGAATTCTATCTAATTTTTCCTTTGTTCTCAACATATTATCTACTGCTATTTTTACATCTGTTGCTTGCCCTTTAGCTCCACCCATAGGTTGATGTATCATAATTTCTGCATTAGGTAAGGCATATCTTTTTCCTTTTGTACCTCCAGAAAGTAAAAAAGCGCTCATACTTGCAGCCATACCAATACAAATAGTTGATACATCACATCTTACATAGTTCATAGTATCGTATATAGCAAACCCTGATGTTACAGCCCCTCCTGGGCTATTTATATATATAGTTATATCTGCATCTGGGTCTTCTGATTCTAAGAATAGTAATTGAGCTACTACTAAACTTGCAATAGCATCATTAATTTCTTCGCCTATAAATATAATTCTATCTTTTAATAGTTTTGAATATATATCATAAGACCTTTCACCTTGACCTGTCTGTTCAATTACATGTGGTACTAAACTCATGCTACTTTCACCTCACAATTAATATTAAAGTTGAGATAAGAATTGATTTCATCTCTTCTTCGTTCATAACTAATACTTGTATAAGAAATACAATCTACATTTTGGATTTGATGATTTGGATTTAAAACAAATCTTTGTTGAATAGGATAAAATTCATCTTTACTTCTATATACTTGTGGAGATTCTTTATATAAAGTTTTAAATGCTAATGTGAAAGACTGGTGTGTAGCATATCCAACTGTAAGAGCTATATCTATAATGTATTTATCTGTAAATACAAGTTGTCTAGCTGCTTCAGTAAGTCTCCTTCTTTTAATATATTGATACATAGTACATCCCACAATGTTTGTAAACATTCTGTGTAAGTGATATTTTGAATAACTAGCAACATCAGCCATTTTATCTAGATTTAGATTTTCTGTAAGATGTTCTTCTATATAATCAATGATTTCCATAATTACATCTGTATTTGTTTTCAACCTCATCATCTCCTTTTAAGTATTATAACTCATACAAGAATTTTCTTCTTAATATAAATTGCTATCTTAAATTAATGACTGATATAAAAACTCAATTAATAATAAATTTATAATTTGTTGAATTGTCTTAGCTATTATTTACTAATTTTATTTTTCCTATATTCTTTCAAACCTTTATTTAATAAAATAGATTCTTCCTTATCTCTTTTACAAGTAGCAAGTGTTATACAAAGATAGATAATAAATATAGATAGTGCTATAAACAGAGTTTGAAAAATATGACCACTATCAATCCAATTACTTTTAAATGAAAACCACAGAACGAAAACAAATAGAAAAATTATATGAATTACTTGGCGAATTAGTAACTCTTTTCTACCTAGTTCTCGTTTTGAATAAAAAATTAATGTGGATAGAGATGTGACCAATGCAATTAATAAAATCTGTTGGAAAATATTTATACTAAATTTCTCATCAGGGCTAAATACTAAACAAGAAGTAAAAACAGATATTAAAACTCCTGTAGTTATCATACAAAAATAACGAACTACATACTTTAGTGTATTTATTAAATTCATATTCAATCAACTCCTTTATATCTTTAGTTTTTTCTTCAACATTGGTACATATTGGCGTGAAATAATTGTCTTTTCACCATTATCTAGTATTACTTCAAATCTACCATTAAACGCTGGTACAATTGAGTCTATTTTTGTAAGATTTAATATTACAGACTTAGATATTCTAAGAAAGTCACTATTAAAAAAAATTTCCTCAATCTGATAAAGCTTCTTCTTAAACTCATAAACATCATTTTTACAATAAAGATAAGTGTGGTTATCTACAGATTCGAAGTAATAGACATCTAAAGGATTGATACGATAGAGTTGTTCATTTTTATATGCTATAAGAGACTCTCTTTGCATCTTGATGTTAAAAATCAATTTAAGTATTTCATCATCAATATTTCTGCATCTTATTATAATTTCATCCTCTTCTCCGTCTAAGGGAGTTTCAATTATTACCTTCACTCTAACACATCCTTTCTTTTGATTTCTATAAAAAGACTATGGTATATTTTCCTACTATTAATTTCTAGCATTTTTTCTTGATATCATAAGTATAGTAACAAAATAAAATACTATTGCAGAAATAACTAGAAACATAATATGAATTGAATTTTCAGACAAACTGCCAATACCACCAAATGTTACTCCCATATGCTCATTAAATTCAGTTAATGCATTTGTTGAATCCACAAATGTTACTTTTGATGGAGACTCCGTAATAATTTGTCTAAGCAATACAGTCCCATGTGAAATTGGAAATAACTTTATAAGGGTTTGCACTGCTTGAGGTAAGCTTCCAATAGGTATATAAATTCCTGTCAAGAATCCAATAAGAGTACCTATAATCGTAGAAGCAGTTGAAAATGTATCTATGCTATTTAACAAATTTACAATAAAAAATATCATTGCACTAGATGATAAAACGGTTAATAAAATTACACCAATAACCTTTATAATAGAAAGCATAGGTAAAAATTGTCCCCCACTTGATACAATATATATCTCTGCAAGTATAAATGTAAATATACTCATAATTACACCAATTAAATATGAACTTAAAATATATCCTCCTACCAGTTCTCTTGTTTTAACAGGTGAACAATAAAAATCTTTGTTTCTTTTTAACTCCTTATCCAATACTGTAACTCCAAAAGAACCCATTGTTGTAGTTACAGAAACAACAGAAATAATTCCTGCCATTGCCCAACTATTCATTAATATGTCTATATCTTTAATATTTGGATAACCTTCCTTTAAATTTTCTCCTAAAAAAATAACATAGATGCTGATTACAATTATTGCACCTAAAAAAGATGAAAATACTCCTCTTTTATTTCTTAAAAAAATCATTATATTTCTTTGTGCTATATTAAACATTTTTTTCACCTCTATTTCTAACTATAGTCAAAAATACATCATCTAAATTATTTGCTTTGTATTTATATTTTAGTTCATGAGGTGAACCTTTTGCTGTTATAACACCATAGTCAAGCATTACAATATAATCAGCTTTTGAAGCCTCCTCCATATAATGGGTTGTAAGAACTATAGAAAAACCATATTGTTTTTGTAATTTTAATATAGTATCCCATACACATTTTCTAGATTCTGGGTCAAGCCCTGTTGTAGGCTCATCTAGAAACAGTATTTTAGGAGTATTTAAAAGAGCTCTTGCTATATCAGCCCTACGCTTTTGACCTCCAGACAATTTACCATATGGTCTATCTATAAATTCCATAGCTCCTACAGATAAAGCAGCTTTATGTACAATTTGTCTTACTTTATCTTTATTCTTGATATAAAATTTTGCACGAATTGTAAGATTCTCTCTTACTGTCAAAAGTGAATCTAGTATACTTTCTTGAAATACTACTCCAATTTTTTCTTTAATTTTATTATCCTCTACACCTAATTTATGCCCATCTATAATCACTTCTCCGCTATCATAACTCAATAACGTACAAAGAATATCAATTGTTGTAGATTTTCCAGCACCATTAGCTCCCAGTAATGCAAACAAATTCCCTTCCTCTACATAAAAATCAATCCCTTTCACAGCTTTAAAAGTATCATAGCTTTTTTGCAAATTAATTACTTCTATTATCTTATTCATACATTTCATCTACCTTCCTTAATTGATGATTTCAGAATACAATAAGTAATTTGTCCACACAATACAACTGGAAGTATGTAGTATAAATGAATATGTGAGTTGTAAAAAAACTAAAGTAAAATACATACCTAAAAATAAGATATTGTAAAAAACCTTTCCTAATACATCTTAATTTGTATGTATTATTTTTCTAAGCATTCTTACTCCCTGTTCAATTTCATCAAAATTAAGATGAGCATATCCTAGGACAACTTCATGGTCATATTCTGCTTTATTCTCAATTGCATATTGCTGTATAGGATAAACCCTGATATTTGCTTTATAAATTTGATTGATTAGTTTTTCAGTAAAAATAACATTATAAAAATGAACAACTATGTGAAGCCCAGCTACTTGCCCCTTTATTTTAAATTCATTTGTAAATTCAATATTCAAAATATCAATAAGATATTTACGCTTTCTATTATATAGCTTCTTCATTTTAAATATATGTTTTTCCAAACCTCCATTTTTAATAAATTCAGCTAGAACATACTGAGATATAGATTCTGTATGAACATCAGAATACATTTTTAAGGATTTATAGTCATCTATTATATCATCTGGTAACAACATAAATCCCATACGAATGGCTGGAGATAGTATTTTACTAAACGAACCTATATAAATTACTTTATTTGGATTAAGTTCATAGAGGGAACTAATTGGTTGACCTTCATATCTAAATTCACTGTCATAATCGTCTTCAACTATATAGCAATTATTCTCTACTGCATATTTAATAAGTTCTAGTCTTCTTTGAATTGGTAAAATACCACCTAATGGATATTGATGTGAAGGTGTTGTATATATAAAAGAAACATCCTTTATAGATTTTATTAGGTTAGTATTTATACCTTTATCATCCACTTGAATCCCAACAACTGAATATCCCACAGTAGAAATTACCTTTAACAATCCTTTGTGGATAGGATCCTCCACAATAACTTTTTGATTATTTTTATATAAAACTTGTGATATTAAAGATAGCCCTTGTGTTGAACCAGAAACAATCATAATATTTCGTGGACTACATCTAATTCCTCTAATACGAAATAAATATTGTGATATTTCTTCTCTTAATTTCCACACCCCTGCAGTACTATTATATCTAAAATCTAAGTGTGACAAATCATGTAGTATTTGTTTATATAACTTTGATAATTCTTTGCGTGGAAATAGCTTTAATTCTGGAATTCCAGAACAGAAATCTATATAATTATTTTGTTTATACTCATGTAAACTATCTCTAATTTCAGAAGTATAGTCTAACTTAAAGTCAATTTGATGGTCTAATATTACTTTGGCTATAATTGTGCCATAGCCATGCCTTGTTTCCAAATATCCCTCTGCAATTAATTGATTATATGCATCTAACACTGTATTTCGTGATACAGAAAGTTCTTTTGCCAAAGTTCTAGATGAAGGTAGTTTTTGTTCAAAATTTAAGCTCCCGCTTAAAATCATGTCTTTTATCTCACAATAAATTTGTCTTGACAATGATATGCCACTATTTCTATTAATTGTAATCCACATTTTAATACCTCCAAAAGTGGTTCTATAAAATTACTATAAAAATGGAACTACAAAATCCATTTTTACTTGCTAAGATTATACCATAAAACAAAAAATTAAAAGGAGTCTAAATTATGTTAGAAATATCAAGTAACACAAAGGAAATTTATCCCAATATTAAATTTGGAGTTATGATTGTAAATATGACCTATTCAACACCTAATGAAGAAAATTTTTTACTTCTTAAAAACTCTGAAATTGAAAATATTATTGCACAAAACCCTGAATACAATCGCAAAGAAAAAATTAAAACAGAGCCTCTTTCCAACTACATAAAGTATTATAAAAAATTTAAAAAAACTTATCCTGTATTACTTCAATTAGAATCCCTTTTACTAAAATCAAAAGGTATTCCAAATGTAAATCTGCCTATTCAAGCAATGTTTTTAGCAGAATTAAAAAATCTTCTTCTAACAGCAGGACATGACCTTGATAAGATAGAATTGCCTTTAAAAATAGATTTAGCAAATGAAAATGAACATTTTTATGGTATAGGAGAAAGAAAGCAAACTCTAACAAAAGACGATTTATTTTTATCAGATAACCTTGGTATACTATCTAGTATTCTTAATGGACCAGATAATCGTACACAAATTACAAAAAAAACTAAAAATATTCTATACTTTGTATATGCTCCTGATGGAATTTATGAAAAACAAATTTATAACCACCTAAGTGATATAAAGGATTATATTTTAAGCGGTTTTCCAGACTCGAAAATTGATTTAATTGATGTATTTTAATTAATATCAATATATTTTAGTTAATATCAATGTATTTTAGTTAATATAATGAAAATTTAAGCTTAGCAGATATTCAAAGTATTAGTGGGTATTCTAAGTAATCAAAATAGTGAAGTATACATCATTGTTCAACTAGATATATACTTCACTAAAATTAATTTTATATAAGTATTAACTTTATTTAAAAAAATAACTCATTATATATCTCATATAGATAGTTTACTTTTATATCTAAAGAGTTTCATAAGAAACAATTTCATTTAAAGGAAGACGAGTTTTATCATGTCTATTTGGACTTTCTGGTGTTCCAACTTCGTATCCTATTAGTAATATATTTACTGGCTCAAGATTATCTGACAAATTAAATTCTTCTCTAATTACATCTGGATTGAAATAGCATACCCATACACTCGCTAATCCAAGTTCAGTTGCTTGTAACATCATGTGATCAGTAACTATACTTGTATCAATATCTGTAAGTTGTTTACCATCAAAAGGTCTTGTCCAAACTTTATCCTTATCCCCACATACGATAATTGCTAATGGTGCATCATATATATTCGCAGCCTTAGAAACTTTATTAAGACCTTCTTTTTCTTGTATTACAATTAATCTTTGAGGCTGACGATTCCCCCCTGTTGGAGCTACTCTAGCAACTTCTAAAATTTTCTCAAGTTTTTCTTTTTCAACCTTTTTATCCTGATAATTACGACAAGAATATCTTTTTTTTGCGATTTCAACAAAATTCATTTATTTCCCCCCTATCATTTTATTAGGCTAAGTTGATGATTTATTTAACCTATGCTATAATCTTATCACTATAATTATATATTACAATAATGTACTTTTTTGTAACATAGTACCAAAAAGGGTACTTCAAAATATATTGAGAGGTCTAAAAAAATGAAAAAATGTTCAAGTAATTACAGTTGTCCTATAGAAGCAACCCTTGCATTGATTGGTGGTAAATACAAGACACTTATTCTTTGGCATCTTAAAGATACCACATTAAGGTTTAATGAACTTAAAAAATTAATACCTAAAGCAACTGCTAAAATGCTAACTCAACAATTACGTGAATTAGAAACAGATGGCTTAATTGTAAGAGTTGTTTATCCTGTTGTACCTCCAAAAGTTGAATATTCATTATCTGATTTTGGAAAAAGCATTATTCCTATTTTAGATGTTATGTGTGATTGGGGTTCTGATTACTTAAATAATCTTTAATTTATTATAATTTAAATCCCATAGCTAATTTTACAACTTCCATATGTTCCTTAGATGTCAACATTTCTAAAAGCTTAAAAGCTACATGTGGGGCGGTTTCTGGACAATATGAAGTTATAATGTTTCTATCTACAACAATTGGCTCATTGACTACATTTACATCAAATTTACTTAACTGTTTTTGTCTTTGACCATCTTTTAAATGATATGTAGTAGCTTTACGATTTTTTAAAACACCACTTTTACCAACAGGTAAAGCTGCTACACAAATAGTAGCAATTATCTTCCCTTTTGCATCAAACTCTCTTATTAAGTCTAAAAAAGATATATCATATGCTTCGTCATAAAATCCAAACTCTTCAAATCCTCCAGGAATAGCTAATGCATCATAATCATCTACACATATTTCATCTATTGTTTTGTCAACTAATACTGGAACATTAAATGTGCTTACAACTTGCTTTTTAAATCCACCAGTTACTACATCTATATCGTAATCATAATCATTTCTAGCCCATCCCATAACATCTACAAATACACTAAATTCCATAGTTTCAAAACCTTTTGCTAAAAAAACTAAAACTTTCATATTGTATTTTCCTCCTAAAAATATGTAAGAAAGTAGGTATTAATATAATCAATATTTTAGTATATGCTTATCTAAAAAATATCTTTGATTGTATTAATTTCCTCTTTAATTGTTGATAAAACAATGGTTGTATTAGCTTTCTGGATTCCTCTAATTTTTTTCAAAGTTATTGATATAAATTCTTCAAGTTCATTTGTATCCTCTGCTAATACCTTTATTAAATAATCATATTCTCCTGAAATGTGATGACATTCTAATACAGTGTCATACTCCAACATAGTCTTCTTAAACTCTTCTATACTTTTAGATAAATCTGTATTGATAAATACGAAAGCTAAAAGTTTATACTTTGTTTTTTCTCGATTGATTTGAATAGTATACTTTTGAATTATATTTGACTGTTCAATTTTCTTTATACGCTCTGAAACTGCTGGTATTGATAGATTAACTTGTCTACTTATTTCAGAAGTTGAGGCTCTACTGTTCTTTTTTAGAGAATTAATTATTTTTAAATCTATCTCATCTATGTCTATTCACCTCCTTAATTATTTAATATGATTTTATCTAATAATTTAAAATAAGTAAATAATTTAAATTATTTCAATAAAATTTAATGAAATATAGTATTTATCATTAAATTTTTAAACTAATTAAATACAACATACATGACACACTTAAAATATTTAAACTAAATTAAAATTAGTATTTTTATTGTATATCAACTAAATTTTTCTAAGTGTAAAGCTAATACTCTTCGAATTATTATTTTATAGTAACAAACTTTTTTATTTTATAAAAAAAGTAATGATTATAATTTATATATTTATAAAATTACAATCATTACTTAGTATTAATAATATATGTATTTCTCTATATACATATATTATATGTATCCTTTTACATACCTTTAAATTTATCTACTTCTTTAAGAAATGTATCTTTTGGCATAGGCTTTGCATACAAATAACCTTGTGCATAGTAACAATCAATACTCATTAAAAATTCTGCTTGTTCTATCCTCTCAACACCCTCACAAATCACCTCTAATCCCAAGTCATTTGCCATCTCAACTACTTTACTAATAATCTTACCTACCTTACCTTTTCCTTCAGAATTATCTAAGAGAGATTTATCTATTTTAAGAATATCTACAGAAACTTGATTAAGAAGATGTAATGAAGAATATCCAGAACCAAAATCGTCAACAGAAATTAAAAAACCAAGTTCCTTAATCTCATTTATCATATCATTTGATATACTATCATTTTCAAATAGACTTTCAGTTATCTCAAGTTCAATGATGCTTTTAGGTATATCATATTTAGCAAGCAAACTTTGTAATCTATTTATATAATCTTTTTTCTGAAAATGTACTCTTGATTGATTTACAGAGATTGAAATGGGTTTAACTCCAGAACTTATCCAAAATCTTGTCAACTTACATACTTCTTCTAACACAAAAAAATCAACATCTATAATTCCACCACTCTTTTCAAGTATAGGTATAAATTCTCCTGGATTCATAAATCCAAGTTCTTTATGATTCCACCTAACAAGTGCTTCTGCACCAATAATGTTATTTGTTCTCATATCAAACTTAGGTTGATAATAAACCTGAAATTCATTATGTTCTAATGCATAATCTATCCTATCAACAATCTCTTTTTCTTTGTTAAGACTTTCTCTAAGAGATTCATCAAAATATATAATAGATGAATTACTTCTTTTTGCTTTTCTTCTAGCAATTTCAGCATAATCAATAGCCTTTGTAATAACAATGTCTTGCTCTTTGATAATATATACTCCAAAATTTGCCTTTACTTTAATGCCAATCCCCTTAACTTCAAAGTATGAAATACTTTTACTTATATCAATAAGAGTTAATTCCAAATCTTCTTTTAAATCATAGGGTAGGAGTAAAAGGAAATGGTCTGCTTTTACATGAGCTATTAATGCCCTGTCTCCAATAACTCTATTCAAAACTGATGCAACTTCTTTTATAATCATATCTCCAGAATCTCTACCATAATTTTCATTTATGATAGCAAACTTAGATATATCAAAAGCAATTACTGTATAAAATTTTTCTCTATGCTTTTCTAGAATTCGTGGTGCTTGATCTTCAAATCCATTGTAATTCCAAACTCCATTCTCTACATCTTTAAATGCCAAATCAAAAATATGATTGGAATGTCTTTTGTTGATTGCAATAACATAAGAAAGTACTGCTATTATAACTAAAAAGAAACAAAAAGAAATTAAAACTGTTTGAACTGGATGCTGATGAATATACTGTGATAAACTAATTTTATAGTCTTGAAAAATTGTATGCTTTGCAATAATTTCTGAATACTCATCTTTATTAAGTGCATTTATTCTCTTATCCAAAATGGAATATAATGTTGGATTTATATTTTTTCCAACACCTAAAGATATATTAGTTTTATAATCATTAACTAGAATTGCTTTTAAATTATTATAATCTTTTTGTATATAGTCTTCAGCAGAATATGTATTTACAAATGCTGCATCTGCATCTCCACTTTTTACTGCATTTATAGCTTTTTCTTCAGATTTATATCTTTGAATATTGCTACCCTTATAGTGTTCTTTGATATACTCATCATTGAATGTATCGCTCTCAGCAACAGCTATATTATCAATTTTGGTATTTTTATAATTTTTAGTTATAATGCTATAGTTCAATGTCATATAAGGAGATGTAATCTTAATTCCATTCTGCTCTGACCACCCATAATCTGAATTAAAAAAACATATAACATCTGCCTTTCCCTCTTTTACCATATCAATCGATTCTTTATATGAATTAGCTTTTACATAATCTATACTTAATCCAAGCTCTTTTACAATTAAATCAAATATATCTGGTACAATACCTTTAAGTCTACCTGTATCTAAATATGATAATGGATATGAGTTTGGCATACTTACTACACGTATATGATTATTTTTTTTTAAGTAATTGCTTTCTTCCCTGGAAAGAATAAATGTATCTTTATTACTAGACTGATAGTACTTACTATATAAATTAAACTTATATGCTGGATTGTCCATCTCAATATCTTCTAAAGCTTCATTTACATCTTGTAACAGTTCAGTGTTACCTTTTTTTACAATACAATAAAATGGGGATGGAGCAAATTGCGCAATTACGCTTTCATTTTTGACTTTTCTCAAACTACTAGTTAATATAGCATCTACTTTTCCACTTTTTAATGCATTTTCCAATTCTTCCTGATTTTTAAAATATTTAAATGTGTAATTAAATCCTTTTTCATTTGCAAATTTCTTTAAATGTTCATTTCTACTATTTCCATAAAGTAGTCCAACCTTTATTCCATTAAAATTTTTATAATCATTTGGTGTATACTTTGAATTTCCACTTTTTACTGTAAGTCGTGCATAACTACTTCCCATAGGTACCTCTGAAAAATCAAATTTCTCAGCACGTTCTTTTGTATATTGTGCAGAAGTAAGTAAATCAATCTGTCCATTTTCTAACATAGTTTGACACTCTTCCCATGTACCAGATACATACTCATATGTCCAGCCAGTATACTTTGCAATCTCATGAAGATATTCATATCCATACCCATTTCTATTTCCATTTTTATCATAATCATGATATCCTTCAAAATCAAAAAAACCTACTTTTATAACACGTTTTTCTGTCTTTGCAAGTGATTGTATTGGAAAACACATAAATATCATACAATTAATTAAAAATACGATGAAAATCAGTCTCTTAATTGACACAAACTTTATCCCCCCTCATATAAAACCTTCCCTCAAATTATTTATAATCATTCTAATAATACATTACTTAGATTTATATCATACATAAACTTATCATTATACTTAATACTTAAAAAAATATATGTTTATCTAAGAATAAATAAACATATATTTTTAGTGATTACTCTAAAAGTATAACTTTATATAGTAATTATATATTTTTATTTATTATAATTATATAAATATCTTAGCATACCATTAAAAGTTCAACAATACTACACCTTTGATTTTATAAGTCGCAATATTTTATGAATATATTCTGCTAGGGAAAAATATGTAATTTATAGCAAGTAATAGAAAATATTAACTGTACTTAGTTTTTTTCAAGCTATTGACAAATATTTTTTTATAGCTTACAATTTTAGAGAAATTAAATATTTCGGTAGGTGAGGCTACCATAGGGATACGGGTTGCTGCCGCAAAATAGTGGAGACACTATGAGAAGGTCAACAGTTTATGTCGATTCCAAGGCATAATCTAACGCAATTTCATCGCCCTATGAAGTTAAAGCTTGAACGATGAATGAAACAGTTTGTACTGTTTTATAAATATACTTAGGTTTTTATACCTTGGTTATTTTTATATGGATTTAAATCCCTTGTCATTGTTCTTGCTTTGACAAGGGATTTTTTAATACCTATTTGTCTATTATAGGTTTATATATTTTGAATTTAGGAGGTGGAGAAAATGGACGTAGGAAGTAGTAGTAGCATAAGCCCTGTCGGGCGAAGTAGTCACTTATTTGAAGAATACATGTACTATTTTGTACGTCTTATTTCTTCTACCTGTTTTTAATAAATATAAAATAAGCGATGTGTTTTCGTCACAGGCTTATGTCTTTACTTCCTTTTTTCTGTACAAAACAGATAATTATTAAGGAGGATTTAGACATGATAAAAAAATTAAATAAAAAATTTATTACAAGAACTTCATCTAGTTCAACTTCAAAGGAACGTTTAATTGATTCAGCTACAATGAGCGCCTGTATTTTATTAAACGAATATGAAAATTCTTATAATGGCTATTGTGAAAAAATGGTTAATAAAATGCAAGATAAGTACGGCAAAAATGAAATCACTCAAAAAAAAGGTGATTCTTTTATAAAAAAACTTATAAAATCTTTTATAAATCCCTTTACTATTGTACTTCTTACTTTAGCTATAATTTCCTTTATTACAGATGTTATTTTAGCAAAACCTGATGATAAAAATGCAACTACAGTTATTATAGTCTTAACAATGGTAACTATAAGTGGTCTATTGCAATTTATTCAAGAATCTCGCTCTGGAAAAGCAGCTCAAGCTCTAAGTGAAATGGTAAATACTACTATATCAGTTATGCGTAATTCTAAAGAATTAGTGGAAATACCACTAAGAGAAGTTGTAGTTGGAGATATTATCCATCTTGCTGCTGGTGATATGGTTCCAGCTGATGTACGTATATTACAGTCTAAAGATTTATTTGTTAGTCAGTCTTCTATTACAGGAGAAAGTGAACCAATAGAAAAGTTTTATAATACTAAAAAAAGTACTTCAAATAATGTTCTTGATTTAGACAACCTTGCATTTATGGGTAGTAATGTAATCAGTGGCTCAGCTATAGCTATTGTCATTGCAGTAGGTGATTGTACTATATTTGGTTCTATTGCTCAACAAATAACAAATAAAAAAACTATAACAAGTTTTGAAAAGGGTGTTAATTCAGTTTCATGGTTACTTATAAGATTTATGTTTGTCATGGTTCCAATTGTTCTCTTTGTAAATGGCTTTACAAAAGGTGATTGGACAGAAGCATTTTTGTTTGCACTTTCAGTAGCAGTTGGACTTACACCAGAAATGTTACCAATGTTAGTATCTGCAAACCTTGCAAAAGGAGCAGTTGCTATGTCAAAGAAAAAGGTTATTGTTAAAAACTTAAGTTCTATCCAAAACTTTGGTGCTATGGATATACTTTGCACTGACAAAACAGGAACTTTGACTCAAGATAAAGTAATCTTAGAATATTCTCTTGATATTCATGGCAAGGAAGATAGACGAGTTCTTCGTCATGCATTTTTAAATAGTTACCATCAAACAGGTCTTAAGAACCTTATGGATATAGCTATTATCAACCATGCAAATGAAAATGGTATGCAAGAACTTTGGAAAAACTACACAAAAATTGATGAAATCCCATTCGATTTCAATAGAAGAAGAATGAGTGTAGTTGTTAAAAATAAACTAGGAAAAACTCAGCTTATTACAAAAGGTGCTATTGAAGAAATGCTATCAATTTGTACTCATGTTGAATATAAAGGTGATATTCAGTTAATCACTAATGAAATACGTAAGGAAATTCTTACAACTGTTTCTAAGTATAATGATGATGGGATGAGAGTTTTAGGCATTGCCCAAAAAAACAACCCTTCACCTATAGATTCTTTTTCAGTTTCTGACGAAAGTAACATGGTTTTAATAGGTTATCTTGCATTTTTAGACCCTCCAAAAAAAAGTACAGCTAATGCTATAAAAGCATTACTTGAAAATGGAGTTGATGTAAAAGTCCTAACTGGTGATAATGATGCAGTAACAAAATGTATTTGTAAACAAGTAGGCATTAAAGTTAAAAATATCCTACTTGGTTCAGATATAGAAGACATGAGTGATACTAAACTTGATGAAATGGTGAAATGTACAAGTATATTTGCAAAACTTTCTCCAGAGCAAAAATCTCGTATAGTCGCATCTCTTCGTAGAAATGGTCATACGGTTGGTTTTATGGGTGATGGTATAAATGATGCTGCTGCTATGAAAGAATCTGATGTTGGAATATCTGTTGATACAGCTGTTGATATTGCTAAGGAATGTGCAAATATTATACTGCTTGAAAAAGACCTTATTGTATTAGAAGAAGGTGTTATTGAAGGAAGAAAAACATATGCAAATATTATAAAGTATATAAAAGTGACAGCAAGTTCTAATTTTGGCAATATGTTTTCTGTATTAATAGCAAGTGCATTTCTACCATTTTTACCAATGTTACCAATTCAAATTTTAGTGCTAAACTTAATCTATGATATCTCATGTATAACTATTCCATGGGATAATGTAGATGATGATTATCTAAAAATCCCAAGAAAATGGGACTCATCATCTATAAGTAAATTTATGACTTGGATTGGTCCAACTAGTTCAATATTTGATATTACAACATATATATTAATGTATTTTTTCATATGTCCAAGAGTATTTGGCGGAAGTTTTCATAGCTTAGATACTACAAGTCAACTTGGTTTTATATCTCTATTTCATACAGGATGGTTTGTAGAATCTTTATGGTCTCAAACATTGGTTATTCATATGATAAGAACTCCACACATTCCATTTGTTAAAAGTAGAGCTTCATGGAGACTAACGCTCTTAACAACAATAGGAATTACAATTGGAACTATTATACCTTATACATCATTTGGAAATGCTATTGGTATGATTCCACTGCCAAATATCTATTTTATAGGGTTAATTTTTACTATCTTATCTTATATGGTATTGGTAACTATGATAAAAAAAATCTTTATAAAAAAATATGGAGAATTGCTATAATTTAAATATTTATATAATATATAATATATAAATATTTTAAAATATATTCAAATAAAAGAAGCTATTTACTTTTTTAAAATCTTGTAAGTAGCTTCTATTTTATTGTAATTAATTTATATCCTTTATTTTTATAATATAACTTAAACTTATTGTATTATAAAAGTTCTCGTGTAAAAATATCTTTTATATTGACTATAATTAAGTATTATGATAACATGATTTAAGCTATAATTAGTGATATATGTATTAAATTAAATGAAAAAAATCAAAAGTACAATAGTGCAATTTAAATATAAATGAATTAGAATTAATATTGAGATTAGGATGTGAATAATTATGATTTATATAAAATTAGTTAAACTTGTTAGAAAACTTAACTCTACACAAATGTATATGATGAAGCGTTGTGTAGAGGTTAATCTGGAAGCTTAAAGCTTCTATCTTCATCGGCAAATATAGGTTTAGTGTAGTTTTTTAGCTATGCTTATTTAAATTTACCTATTTGCCGATAGATATATAGATTTTATGGCCATAGATAGCAATGCTTATCTATGGCCTTTTGTTTTTCCAAAAGCAGAGGTCGGCATTTTATAATGCTATTCCTCTGCTTTTTTATTTTCATAAAATTTTTATAGTAAAAAAGGAGTTTGAATTATGAGTTTATTAAAAGTAAATAATTTATCACAATGTTTTATGGATAAATCACTGTACGAAAAAGCTGACTTTGATTTATTTAAAGGCGAACATATAGGTGTGGTTGGCCAAAATGGTGTAGGTAAAAGCACCTTAATTAAAATTTTATTAGGAGAAGTTATCCCAGATACAGGAGAGATTAAGTGGCAACCTAATATCAAAATAGGTCATTTGGACCAATATGCAGATATTAATAGAGATACAACAATATCATTGTATTTACACACTGCATTTGAAGACCTCTATAAAATAGAGAAAGAAATGAATTTGCTATATCAAGAAAGTTCTATATCTGGAAATGAGCAACAACTTATTAAGGCATCAACTTATCAAGAGCAATTAATAGCAAGTGATTTCTACTCTATAGACAATGAAATAAATAAGGTAGCAAATGGTCTTGGACTAGATTCAATAGGAATGAATCGTATTATTGGGGAACTTAGTGGAGGTCAAAGAGCAAAAGTAATTATGGCAAAATTACTACTTTCTAATTATGAAGTTTTATTATTAGATGAACCAACAAATTTTTTAGACAAAGAGCATGTTGAATGGCTTGCCAATTATCTAAATACATTTAGAGGTGCATTTATTGTAGTCTCCCATGATTTCGACTTTCTAGAAAAAATTTCCACAGGTATTCTCGATATAGAATTTGGAATGATTAAAAAGTATCATGGAAAATACTCAGAATTTCTTAAACAAAAATCACACTTAAGAGAGGATTATATTAGAAAATATCAAGCGCAACAAAAGAAAATAGAAAAAGAAGAAACATTTATACGTAAAAATAAGGCTGGTGTAAATTCAAAAATTGCAAGAGGAAGACAAAAACAATTGGATAGAATAGAAAAAATAGCTCCTCCTAACTTTACAGGAAAACCATGTATCCAATTTGCAGAAATTGAAATATCTGTGCAAAACGCACTCACAGTAACTAATCTTGAAGTTGGATACTATTATCCATTACTACCAAAATTAAATTTTTCTGTTAATGCAGGTCAAAAAGTAGTTATAACTGGATTTAATGGAATTGGTAAATCCACTTTGTTAAAAACATTGGTTAAAGATATCCCTTGTATTTCTGGAAGCTTCCTCTTTTCAGACCAGATAAAAATTGGTTATTATGAGCAGGATTTAAAATGGGAAAATCCTATTAAAACACCACTTCAAATAATGGCAGATATATATCCAAAATTAAGCACAAAGGAAATCAGACGCTCTTTAGCCAAGTGTGGTGTAAAAGAAGAACATGTTTCAAGAAGTGTTTCCACACTAAGTGGTGGTGAACAGTCTAAGGTTAAATTATGTTGTGTGATGTTGTCACCTTGTAATTTCTTGATTTTAGATGAACCAACTAACCACTTTGATGCAGAAACAAAAGATGCTTTACAAAATGCTTTGAAACAATTTAGGGGAAGTATTATTTTAGTTTCTCACGAAGAAAAGTTTTATAAAGGTTGGATTGACAAGGTATTTAATTTGAAATCGTAAATATTTTACTAAAGTATAAGCATATTAATAGGCACTCATAAATGAGTGCCTAAAAAACAATCACTAAAATTTAGCCTAATCAACTCTATTCACAAGCTTATATCCAAGCCCTTTGACTGTTATAAGTATTTTAGGATTTGAAGGATTATCTTCAATCTTTTCTCTTAGATGTCTTATATGTACCATAATTGTATTGTCGCATATACTACTATATACACCCCATACCTGTTCATAAAGACTTTCTTTTCCTATAATTTTATTTAAATTTTGAGCCATATAACTTAAAAGCTGATATTCTCTACCTGTTAACTCAATTTCATTTTCATCTTTATACACACGGCATCCTTCTGTATCAACTGTAATATTACCTAACCTAATTATTGAATTTTCTGATGATACAACACTTTGATATTGTTGTCTACGCAACTGAGATTTGACTCTAAAAACAACTTCTCTTGGACTAAATGGCTTTGTTATATAATCATCTCCTCCACTACTAAGACCAAGTATCTTGTCAATATCATCATCTTTTGATGAAAGAAAGAGAATTGAACAATATGAAAACTCTCTAATTTTTTTGCACACTTCTATGCCATCTACATCAGGTAACATTATGTCGAGAATAACAACATCTGGACATTCTATCTTACACAAAGAAATCGTATCTAAGCCATTATAAGCTTTAACAATATTTTTAAAGCCATCCTTTATCAATACTTCCTCAATTAAATTTATTATATCTTTTTCATCATCAACAAGTAATATTTTCTTATCAAAGTATGTTTCCATAGTAAAATCACTCCTAATAAAGAGTTATTGTCTTTTATCTACTAACCCTCTAACTCTATGTGTTCTGCTTAAAGTATATTCAAATAATTAAACAAAATCAAGTACATATCAATTATAAATTAAATTATAGCTAATTGTAATCTTTCTCATATTAATTCAAACAATTAAATAACGTTTGAACAGAATTATCAAGAATATTCCATCCTTTTAGAAATATTAATAAGATTATGTTGTTGCTATAATAACCTTATGAATTATATGTGTTATGCTAGCAAATTACATTTAGCATTTTCAACATATTGTTTACATATAGTCCATACTTTCTCTATTGTCTCTTTGTTATTGACATAAGGTGGATAAACATCTGTGCTTGTAATGCTTTTTATAAATGATATTGAGTCATTAGCCATTTCAACAATCTTTCCTTGGTGATTTATTAGTTTTCCAGTCATACCTGTATAAACATTAGAGGTGCAAATCGAAAAGTAAGCCTCTCCAATAATTTCTGATTTTGGTATAATAATGTTTTGTAAAAATGCAAGTACTTTCCAATACGAATTAAATTTCTTAATTGTTTCTTTACTCATTTTTGTTGCTGGAACCATAATTGCATTTACACTTATATTATAAGGCTTGTATTCTTGTTTCATCATACTTGTAACCATAAGTAAAGCTATTTTAGAATCTCCATAAATTTTATAAGAATTATATTCTTTATCTTCTACAGTTTCACCACTTAAAACTCCAAAATTAATTTTTCTTCTTTCATCAAAAAAATGCTTTATATTTGTACTACATACATTTAGAATTTTAGGATTTTTTGATTTAGCAAGCATATCCAATAATAAATTGGTCATAAGAACTGGCCCAAATAGATTGGTAGCAAATGTTAATTCTATACCATCAATACTTCGTTGAAAATTTTTTTCTCCATGTTTAAAATGTCCAGCATTATGGATTAAGATATCCAATACATTGTATTTTTTTTTATAGGTCTCACAAAAACTATAAATTGATTGTCTCGATGAAATATCTAGTTGAAGCAAATCCACATTAATATTTTTAGTTTTAGCTATAATTTCCTGACACATGGGTTCACTAATCTGAATATTACGACATGCCATTATAATCCTATAACCCTCTGATGCAAACTTAAATACTGCTGCCTTTCCTATCCCTGAATTAGCTCCAGTTATTATTACAGTTCCTTTCATGTTAGCTACCCCCTTTTCCTTGATTCTGACTATTGTTTGGCCACTCATTAATTAATTTCTTCTTTAAATTTTCAAACCATGCTATTTCAAAATTTGTCCTGTCAATTCCAAACTTTAAGGTCAATAACTCAAAATCAATTATATCTTGAATATCTCTTTGTATGTTGGAATGTTCAGTATCTTGTAAAAAGTGATTAAACTGTTCTTGATTTTCTTCTAGATAGGTAATATACTGTAATTTTGCAACATTGATGTCTTGTATTTTGATATTCTCCAACTGCTCTCTTTCCTTTTTGAGGTCAACAATATAAGATTGAATTAGTGACAATCTTTTTTGTGTTGGAACAAATCCCATAAAAAATAATTTACTTAATTCCATATCCTTCACTTTACCTGCAACCATAGACGTCTCTACCCATTCTAAAAAACATGCTTTTCCTGCATCCGTTAATGAATAAAATTTCTTATTGACACTATTTTCAACAAACTCTTCATACACTATCATCTTCTTTTCAAGCAACTTTTTTATTGCCGCTTGAATACTTCCCATACTGTTGCTACACATCGAAGTGAAATTCATTTCTATGACACTTCTCAGTTCATAAATTGTCAGCTTCTTAAGCATAAGTAATCCTAAAATAATTTTGTCCATTTTATTTACTCTCCTTTTATATTACTAATAGTAACATTTCTAATAGATAAAATCAATCACTAAAAAAGTCAAAGTAACACCTTTAAAATCGCAGTAATAATCTTTTAAGAACTCTAGAAAATTAATTTTATATAGATTTTATAGCTTTAATAAGAAAACATTAATAGTCTTAATGATAACACCTAGAATATTTTAAGATAAATAATTAAAGATTTGTATCATACTTCCACATGTGTAAGCTTTAATATTTTATATTATAAGAACAATATTCTGTTTATAATTGACTTTATCTAAATCGTATTATAAAATATAAACAGAACAATATTTTGTTTATTTGAATAAGATGCTAATTTTATGGCAAGAAAATCTGCTTTAGAAGGAGGAAAAAGAGAAGAAATACTAGATTCTGCTATTCAATTATTTTTAAAGTATGGGTATGAAATCATCTCTGTTAGCATGATATTAAATAAGGTTAATGGAGAAGTTGGAATGTTTTATCATTATTTTAGCTCTAAGCAAGAGCTATTTTACAAATCATTAGAGCATTTCACTATTTTACAAATTAGTTAATAATAAGGTCCAATAAAAATAAACAGCATACAGTTATTTCTGAATTTTTAGGTAGAACGTTAAAAGTTCCACCTCTTATATTTACAAAGTGAATATATAATAAAAACATTTTAAGGAGGTTTGATTATGAAAATTTTATTTATAAATTTACCTTTTTCTGGACACGTATACCCTACCCTTGGGTTAGTGGAAAAATTAGTGAATAGAGGTAATTCTGTAACATACTTACTAACTGAAGAATGGAAAGATAAAGTCTTAGAAGTGGGAGCTGATTTCCTTTATTATGAAGATAACGAAAAACTTTCTATTCAAATAAAAAATGTCTATCAAGCCTCTATAAAGGTAGCACATGAATTCGATTTAATTATTTATGAGCATTTTTTCTTTCTAGGAAAACATATAGCAGAGAGATTCAATAAACCTGTTATTAGGATTATTACTGCACCAGCTACTAATAAAGTTTTGATGAAAGAATTTATTAATTCGGGTGGCGTGTTAAGTGTATTTCGTTTTGAATGGGTATGTCGTAGATGGACTAAAAAAGTGTCAAAGGGAATTAAATTAAAGACTGATTCTTGGTTAAAAGAGATTACTGAAAATCCTCCAGAACTTAATCTTGTATATACTGTAAAAAAATTCCAACCATATGCAGAAGATTTTTCAGAAAATAAATTTAAGTTTCTGGGTACCTCTATTTATCAACGTAATAAAAAAAATGAATTTATATTGCCAAAATCAAAAAATAATTTGGTCTATATTTCTCTAGGTACAATTGTAAATAAAGCAATGTCATTTTACAAAAAATGTATCAATGCTTTTAAAGATGAAAATGTAACTGTCATTATATCTGTTGGTAATTCAATAAATATATCAGATTTAGGTAAGATACCAAATAATTTTTATATTTTCCCTTTTGTACCACAGCTTGAAATATTAGAAAAAGCAAGTGTTTTTATAACTCATGGTGGCTTAAATAGTGTTATGGAGTCTCTTTATTTTGGCGTTCCTATGGTGGTTATTCCGTTTATAAGTGACCAACCAACTAACGCACAGCAAATTGAACGCTTAAACTTAGGGAAAAAGATTTCTCACAAACACATTACAAGTGACATTCTTAAAAATTCTACCTTAGCTGTTCTTAATGATTCGACTATAGCTCAAAGTATATTGCTTATGCAAAAGGAAATTAGAAATGCAGGTGGTAATGAATTTGGTGCTGATTTGATTATTCAGTATATGGATAACAAAATGCTAAAAGAACGTTAAAATCGTACTGTTGTTAGGAACAAACTTGTCAATTAAGGAATGAATCCAAAGGAAAGAATACAATAAAAGCCCATAAATAAATGAAAAATCGTTACTTATGGGCTAAATGATGTACAATCGAAAAAGATATATGTTAATTATATTTATTATTGTATTTATATATAGTTATACTTATTCTTATATCTATATATAAAACTAACTGTTAAAAATAAGGTTAAAAGCTCAGCAATTGGCACTGCTAACCATATTCCATCTATATTCAAGATATTTGGTAATGTCAATAAACCTATAGTTATAAAACCAAATGTACGTAAAAAAGATAGTATTGCAGATATCTTTCCATTAGATAATGCTGTAAACATAGATGATGTAAACCTATACTGGTAATTAGTATTCCAATTATAGCTCCAGATAATATAGTCAAAGTAAAAATTTTCTTTGCTCCATCCATATCCATTCCCCATCTTGCAAGCTACAATAGCACTTCCTCCAGTAGCAAGCCTGGTTCCAAGTCCAACAATAATATTAATAATAGGACAGACAAGATTAATTGCAGATAAAGCATTTGTATCTACAATCGTATATAATCCCATAAAAATCATATATAATTATTTAAATAGAGTTTTAATATATCTTGCTATTATAATATCATATATGATAAGTATAATACCTTAATCTTTAATCTAATTATTTTTCATCTTTTAATCAATACTTACATAAATTTTAGTTTCTATTGTCTAGTATCATATGAAACAGGTTTATGAAATAAGTACTTCTATAATACTACTAATATCTATTTTTAACTCTTTAGATAATATATGTATTATTACTTCTTCAGTGGCTGAGATACTTGCTACAACACAAACTATACTTGCAAGTAAATTTGTATTCATAATATTATAAACTAAAGGTAAACAGAATAACATAAAACCAGATAATTTATTTCCATATGTATGTAATATAGCAAATGTGTTGTATTTACGAATCACTATAATTATTGATGTAATTCGAACAAGGACAATTGTTAATATCCATAATACTATATATTTTGAAATATTTATCACTGGAAGCATAATAATAAACATTGATATTACTAAACATATATCAGCCATACTATCAAGCCTTGAGCCAAGCTTACTTTCTATATTCATTTTTCTAGCTATATATCCATCAAGAAAATCACTTACTCCACACATAATATAGACTGTAAAAAATAAAGAAGAAAACATCTCTATTTTGAGCAAAGCTATTGATAAAATGATTCTAAGTATAGTAATAATATTTGCTATATTTTTCATTCCTTGTCACCTCTAAACTGAAAATTTATTAACTACTTGCACTTTTATAATGTTTCAGTCCTAATTTCCAAAACCTCCACATAAATACTGTAAATACAAATACAATACTAATTGAGTAGATTAATCCTTTTATTGTTAATGTCCCAGACAAAATTTGAGTTGGGATTGTTGACATAATTCCATATGGTAAAATCAAATAAAATAGTAGCTTAAAAATACCTTCATAAATTACACCTGGAATTTTCATATTCATTGGTAGTAAATTATCTTCCAATCTCATTATAGCAGAGGATGATATAACAAAAAATGGAATTGTCCGAAATATAATACACACATCATAAAAAAGCAATGTCATCAATAACACCATACATGTATATGCCAGTACCATAGCAAAAGTTATTTCTGAATTTAATCCAGATACTCCATATACAACTATAAGTATACTTGCCAAAATTAAAGGTGATGAACCGATATTAATATTCTCAAATGTCAATCTAAACAATGGGTCTATTGGCTTTGTAATATAATAATCTAATTCTCCTTCTTGAATTTTGCGTGGAATATCATAAATTCCAAAACAGAAAATGGTCATATTTATAGCATTTATTAATGAAAAAGTTCCTATAAATATTATCATCTCTCCACGCTGCCAACCTCCTATTGAATCTACATGAGAGTAAATGCCATTAAACATTAACAATTGTAATATAAATAATGAACTATCTACAAAAAATGCTCCAAAAAAATCAAATCTAAACACCATCATTTTTGATAATTTCATTTTTAGTAACATAAATATTATTTTAAATTTTTTTTTCATTATATCCCCACCCCATCAAATAGTGTTCTTATCTTCTTATAGACAATTTTATTTACTATAAAGAAGAATAAAACCCATAATGCTATAATAATCAGTCCTTGTACTGCATCATTACTATTTCTACCTATTAATAACATAGATGGTAAATAGGTTGTGTAATAAAATGGAAACAATTTCATAACATTTACTACAACTTCTGGCAAAAGAACAAGCGGTATCATTGTTCCTGTAACAAATTCAGTTATATTATCGATTATCATTCTAAAAAAACCAATCTCTAGAAATTTAAATGATAAAATTCCAATAAAGAAATGAAGCTGCATCATAAAAATAAGCCCTAAGAAAATCATCAAAATTGAAATTAAAATTTGTATTGGATTTGATGTAAAAGCAAAATCTATTTTAAATATAAAAATCCATACAAAAGCAGAAATCATATTAAATACTAAGTAAAAAAAGGTCATTCCAAAATTTTTAGCAAAAAAATAATTTTGTGCACCAATCGGAATAATCATGTATTTTGAAAATGTACCCAACTTTACACGATTGCATATCTCCTCACTTGTACTTCTTGACATATCAATACCTGATAAAAATGAACTTATTATATAATAAGACAACATTGAATTAAATGTAAAGCCAGAAACTATGTCATTTTCACCAAAAATTGCCTTCCACAAAATATAAGCAAATAAAATTTTTATAATAGTAAACATCATGTTAACTACTACATCAAACCTCCAAATAAGTTGTACTTTGAAATTAATTTTAGCTATTTCATAGTACTTTCTTATATTTTGTTTAAATCTATAAAACAATGATTGTCTTGAATATGCTTCATTATAGTTGTTCATAATACTCTTCACATCCTTCTTTGTATATTCGTTCTACAACATTCCCTATATCTTCTTCTTCAATTGTTACATCCTCAACATCATACTTATCAAAAATCCATTTAACAGTTTCATTACCGTTTTCTTTTGGTACAATTACTGATGTTTTATGTTTTGTTTGCTCAATAATCTTATAGTCTTTTGGAAATAAAATTTTAGTTTCATCAGTGAAGCTAACTGTTATTTTCTTATATTTTTGAAAATGATTAAATAATTCATCTGTAGAGCCATCATATATTTTATGACTATTTTCTATGACAATACTTCGACTACAAAGGCTCTTTATATCCTCCATATAATGAGAGGTAAGCATTATTGTAGTACCTTTTTTCTTATTTACTTCTTTCAGAAAATACCTAATTTGTTTTTGTGCCACTGCATCTAGACCTATTGTTGGTTCATCTAAAAATAAAATTTTAGGATTATGAAGAAGTGCTACAATAAGCTCCATTTTCATTCTTTCTCCTAAAGAAAGTGTTCTAACTTGAACATTTAGATAATCAGATACTTCAAACAACTCTATAAAATAATCCAAATTCTTTTTATACTCTTCATCAGATATATCATATAACTCTTTAAATAAAAGAAATGTATCTGCTGGCGTCAATTCAAAAAATAGCTGACTTTTTTGCCCCATAACAACAGCATATTGTTTTTTAAAGTTATTTTCTAACTTATTTGGATAATAACCCATGACAGAAATTTTTCCAGAAGATGGAGCAATAATTCCAGTCATTATTTTGACAAGAGTTGTTTTTCCAGCTCCATTTTTACCTATTAATCCAACAAATTCTCCTTCCTCTATTTTTAAATTAAGGGATGATATAGCTGTTTTTTCTGTATATTTTCTATTAAATAAAGATTTTATGCTTCCCATAAATCCTGGTTCTTTCTCAAATCTCCTATAAGATTTAGTCAGTTCATTAAGCTCAATAATACTCATTTTTATTGCCTCCATATCTTGTATTTTCTACAAAAAAAGTCCACAGGTATTCATATCTGCCTTTTTATGTGGTATACATATTTACCTACACAAAAACAGAAAACTCCTGTGGACTAGAAAATTTAATCTTTTCTATTTCAACATAATTATATTCAAAATAACACTATGTAAAATTAATAAAGGTGTAGCAGATTAAAGCCCACTACACCACAATTTAACAAAGTAATATATAATAATATTATTATTTGTTGTCATATGTTAGTTATCTATAAAGGCAGAACAAGACACAACAATTAAATGTATCAAAAATACACTTAAAAATTCTGATTAAACAGAATACCTATGCGTCTCCAACTATTTACTTGTTGGTTACCATTATATATAACTCCGACATCAAGCAAGACACTCCTTTACTAATATTATTGCTGATATTTTACCATAAAATTTTTTTATATTCAAGTATAATTTAAGATGCTCATATATTTAAATTTATTTTATTTCTTTACAATTGAAATTAAATTTCATTAATTGCTTTAAGAAAAATTTAAAAATACATTATTTACATCAGAAATTATTACCCTATGCTTCTTCTTATAAAGTACACTCTTGTACAAATCAGATGCAATTTTTTTAATTCTATATTATAATATTGTCACAAGCATCCAAATAAATAGTACTAACTAAAAGAATTATAAACTACAAATCTTAAGGGGTTACTCTATGGAAAATAATACAATACAAGAACAATTATGTGATTTATCAAAGAAAATCTGGCACATTTATATTTTAAATCCAGACGAGGATGGCTTACAATTTATCATGTCTTTATTAGATGATAATTTTACATTGTTTGGAACAGGAAAACATGAATTCTATACATCATTAGAGAACTTCATTATAAATCTTGAAAAAGACCAAATAGAATCAGAAGAAATAAATTTTAAAATTATAGATGAGTGGTACTCATGTACTAAAGTTACAAATGAAACTTTTATAGTATATGGAACTCTATGGGTAATAGAAGAAGAGTACTTAGAAAGAGACATCTATGTAGAAATGGATACTCGATTTACTATGGTATATAAAGTTATAGATGGTAAAATCACACTGCTCCATATACACCATTCTATTCCAAACTTTGATCAGGTAAAAGATGAATACTATCCTAAAACAATAACTGAAAAAGCAAAAGAAGCTCTAGCTATGGCTAATGAATTTAAGTTGAAATCAGAAAAAGACCTTATGACTGGATTATATAATCGTCATTTTTTTGAAGTACATATAAAAGAAATGCTAGAAACTACTTCATGTGGGTATTTTTATATTTTTGATTTAGATAATTTTAAACAAATAAATGATATATTTGGTCATATTAGAGGAGATGAAATATTAATACAATTTGCTAATGTTTTGACTAAAGTGTTTACCAATAATGCTATTATTGGAAGACTTGGAGGAGATGAATTTGCTGTATTTGAATATATCAATCAGTCTAAGGAAGATGTTGAAAATAAAGCAAAAAAAGTTGCAAAGTTATGTTCTGATATCAATTCTTGCTCTATAGGCATATCAAAACTAGAAAGCAACTTAGATACGTTTCAATCTTTATATAAACAATCTGATTATGCTCTATATTATACAAAAAGAAACAACAAAGGAAAATTTAGTTGGTTTTAAGCAGTATTATTTGATGTATTTGTAATATGAATGCTAAAGGAACATAAAAAGTACACAGACACAGAGCTGATATACTGCTATCGCCAACAAGTTTATCGGCTCTGTATCTGTTCATCTGACTATCTGATAACTAGAACTTCAATAAATAAGTAGCCTTTCAATCCATCAACAAATGAATAAATATGGTAGAACAACTGCACTCAGGTTTGAAATATCTTATTTATTTTTAGAATGTTTTTTAATGATTTTATTTGTTTTTGTAATGTTTTTGAATTTCTTTTCCTTCTCTGCAAAATAGTTGCCCACTCACCATTTTTTCTCACCCATACTCCAATGTGTTCCATATTACCATCACAATCTGTGGCACGATCACTAGGAATAATATCCACATGAAACTGTGTAGGCAATGAGTACAGTGATTTCTATGTTGTATCCCAGAGCCTTCTGAAACTACAAAGCAAGCACACTTCGTGCAAATAAAATTATCTAGACAGGTGTTATCCTGATAATAAGTTCGCTTTCTATTTGGATAATTCCTTTTTGAATCCTCCATATCTTGTGTTTACTACAAAAAAATTCCACAGGTATTTATATCTAACTTTTTATGTGATATACATATTTACCTACACAAAAATAGAAAACTCCTGTAGACTGGAAAATTTAATCTTTTCTATTTCAACATAATTATATTCAAAATAACTCTATGTAAAATTAATAAAGGTATAGCAAATTAAAGCCCACTACACCACAATTTAACAAAGTAATATGTAATAATATTATTATTTGTTGTCATATGTTAGTTATCTATAAATGCTGAGCAAGACACTCATTCACTAATATTATTACTGATACTTTACTATAAAATATTTTTATATTCAAGTGTAGTTTAACATACTCATATATTTAGGTTTGTCTCATTTCTTTATTCTATAGCATTTAGGAGTCTTTTCAAATCTAATATTCACTTAATATTAATTTTTTATAATAAGTATTTTTTATATTTTTCCTTATGGCAATACATAAATATAATTCTATAAATTTGTTATTTCATAACATTGTTCCAAAAACATAATACAAGTACTACTCATTTTATTCAATCCATTTTCTTCTATTGGAAAATGCCCTGCACCTTCAAGCATCGTAATCTTTTTATTACCTATTAATCGGTCAAAAAACAGTTTACTTAATGATACATCTGTCCAACAATCATTTTCAGGATGAACTAATAACACTGGACAATAATTAAATTTTTCTGGCTCTATATTAACAGAAGGGTTCAGCATCCCATATAAAAAAGATATTGTTACTTTGCTCCCAGAAGATTTTTTATCCTTAATAAGAATTTCTGCTAAATCCTTATTATTTACAATTTTTTTCATATTTCCCACTAGTTTAATAGGTATCTTGAAATTAGGAAATAACTTATTTGCTATAGGTAGGTATTTTTTACTTACTTTTCCTATGAATGGTGAAATAGCTGTTTGTTCAATTATTATTGGAATACGTTGGTCTAAAAAACAAGAAGCCATTAATGCATAGATATTTTTACAATTACATGCCACTTGATATGCTAAAAATCCACCTGCACTTAGTCCAAATAATGATATTTTTTTACCTTTATCTTGAAAGTAGTTAACCAAAAAAGTTCCACAGTTAACCCATGTATCATAAGTGATTTTAGAAACACTTAATATTTCTGTATTCCCATAAAGTGGCAAATCTGGGCAAATGACTTCATATCCTGCTTCTACTAAAGGTAGAGACAAACTTGAAAGTAATCGTCCATTCCCACCAACCCCATGAAACATAATGATAGTACCCTTGTGATTATCAACTTTATAATGGTCAATGTGAATATTTATTTCTTCCCATTTTATAAAATATTCATTAGGTAAATTTTTTTCTCTTAACTGATTATTTAAAGGTAAAAAGGATTGTACTAATTTCCATTCTGTTTGATTTTTATAATATTGCATATTTTACGAAGCTCCTCTCATTTTAGTTAATGATATTTTGTTTTTAGATTATATCGTTATATTTGTCCAATTAATCCCGTACAAAGTATTCGGAATATTTTAGAAAATTGTGAGTATACTTCATATGAATCATCATACTCAATAAGTATATATTTAATACAATCTATTAACATATTAATTATCATTTTAGAGTAATGAAAATCAGCTATATTTAAATGCCATTTTAGATGATTACATAAATTATTAATAATTCTTTCTTTGTAAACTACTAAATCAGTACTTTCTAGCTTAAGAAGAATAATCATATTTTTATTTAGAAAATATTTAAATCCACTTTTTTCTAAAAAGTTATCTAAATCATCTAGATATAGTAAAGCCGATTCCTTTGTTATCACTTTATTTTCTTCTAAACAAACGTGCTTTGATAGATTTTCCTCAACTACATTAATTGTTGGCATTATTATAAATTTTAAAAGTTCTTCCTTATTAGGATAATAATGATACATATTTCCAATAGACGTATGAGCTTTTTTCGCTATAGTTCTCATAGAAGAATTTTCATAACCTTTTTTTAAAAATTCGTTTGTTGCAACTTCTGCAATTTTCTTTTCTATTTCTTCTTTTTTTATTTGCATCTTTAGTAATCCTCCTAGAAATATCATACTTGCAGATAATAATAATTACAATGTATGTTCATTATTAAAAAACAGAATTTTAATTTTGTTCATTATTGAATTATGAAATAGAAAAAAGACTCCCTAAAGAGCCTTTCCTGTTTTATTGTTTAAATCTTAATATATACATTACTATTGCTTGATTATCTTAGCTACAGTTTCCACATGTCTCATTATTAGTATATGAACACTCCTTTTTATTATCGTTATTATCTTTTGAATACGCTTCTAACGGACTCTTATTTATAAATTTATGTCCATCTTGTTTATCATCAAAGCCAGTTTTATAAACAAAAGTTATTTTATAAGGATCAACTATACCATCTTCATTAATAGCTCTAACTATAACCTTATCTACTATGCTTTCAAATACATATCTATAAAATTTTTCTAACACTTCATTTCTTTCAAGTGTCTTTCTAAATTCCTTAATTCTTGCTTTTATACTCTTTTCATTTATTAATGATGCTTTAAGAGTTTATTTCTCTTTACTAGGTTTCTTTATTTCAACTGTTAAATCATCATACTTTTCTTCATATGATTCCTTATCAATTATATCTTCTAATCTCATATCTATGAGTTTTTTTCTTTTCTTATCTAATGTATCTATTTGTTTCTCTAAATCTAGAAATCTCTTTTCAACATTACTTTCATTTAAAGTATCTGATAATCTAGCTAAAAATTCTTCAAGGACTTGTTTATTATCCCCACATAATTGTCTATAACTTTCAATAAAAGCATCTTCAAATACTTTTTCTAGAATCCCCTTACTATGTTCACAATATTTCTTTCCCTTTTTAGTTGAAACAACACATTACCATACTACTTTAGAATGATTAGTTCCACTATGCCAACATCTTCTTGTAAATGTTCCTCCACAAAATGCACACTCTATCATACAACTAAATGAATATTTTCTACTATACTTCTGACGTTTAAATCCTTCTGTTTCATGTGACCCTCTTGGAATACTTCTTTTTAATCTTATAGCCTGAGCTTTATCAAAAACTTCTTCACTCACTATGGGCTCATGATGCTCTCTTAGATAAAATTGATCTTCTTCTCCATAATTTTCTAACCTGCATTTTGATATAGGATCTAAAGTAAATGTTTTTCCTAAAAGTACATCCCCTTTATACTTTTCATTTTTTATTATACCTAGTATAGTAGATTCATGCCATGTAGAACTTCCTCGTTTAGTTTTATACCATAATTGTTCTAATTCATTACCAATTAGCCTTCCTCCAGCACCTTCGATATATCTATTAAATATATATCGAACTATTTCTGCTTCTTCTTTATTAATAGTTATGCTTTTGTCCTCTACATTATAATCATATTCTAAGCATCCCTGAAAACCAACAAGCTCGCCTCTACTCATTTTCATCTTCAGTCCTTTTTTTACATTTGCAGAGATATTTTCAACTTCTTGTTGTGCTACAGAACTTAACACTACTAATAATAGTTCACCATCCATTGTTAAAGTGTTTATTTTTTCATCTTCAAAATAAACAGCTATATTTTTTTCTTTAAGCATACGAACATATTTTAAAGTATCTAATGTATTTCTAGCAAAACATGATATTGATTTAGTAATAACCACATCTATTTCACCATTCATACAATCATTAATTAATCTTTGAAAATTTGTTCTCTTAGAAATTTGAGTTCCTGTTATTCCTTCATCAGCATAGATATCAACAAAATTCCATTCATTATTTTTTTAATTAAATCTGTATAATAAATTAGCAAATGATTTCCCACCTCCCAATGAACCTAAAAATGCTGCTGCCAATACATTAGTTACAGAACCTTTTACTCCTTGGCTTGCAAGAGCTGGTTTCAGATATACATTTCTTCCTGTATCTAAACTATATCCAATATATATTCCTTCATTTTCTCCAAGCTGTTGAGTTGCTCCAAATCCTAAACCTGCTAAAAAATTACTAGTTACATATTGTATATAATCATTTATATATCTTTTGCTTGAAGGTATAAATTCATTGTGAAATCCTATCATATCTCCCATTGGACGTACTAACTTTACATTTAAATCATCATAGAAATCTTTAACCTCATCACAACGACGTTTTAATTCATCAATGCTATCTGCTGATACTCTAATTACATAACTTAACTTATACATCGATTCTTTTGTTTGATCTAAATTATTTTCAAGCTCATTTATAGCATCTAACGCTTCTACTACATTTGTTCCTGTTTCATTCCCTGCATGCCAAGCATGATTATCTAAATCTTTTAATTCTTTTTTTTTATTTCTAACCGTAGTTAAAGCCTTTTATTTGTTACAATTTCAACATTCATACTAGTATCAATAGGAAATGTAAACTGTTGTTGCTGATAATAAAATATCTCACTAGATGGAAAATCCATTTCTACAATAATACTTTCAATAGTAAAATAAGCTACAAAACTTTCTGAATCCTCATGTATAATTTTTAAGTATCTTTGCTTCTCTTCTATAAGACATCTAGTTTGCTTTATAAGATCGTATTTCTTTACTAATGTTTCTCCTTTAAGTTTCTTTGTAGGTAAATGGTATTGATAATCTTCAAAAGCTGTGCCTTTCTTTCCATAATTATGTTCAATTAAATAGCCAAAATCATTTTTATCTAGCCTTCTAACTTTGAATCTTCTTAAGATTTTATTTTCTAATAACTTTTCCATTTTTGAAAATCTCATAATTTCATCATTGTTTATACTGACAAAATCACCCATCAATTTATTATTAACATCATATATAAAATCTGATAGATTAGCTAATACTGACTTTTTTATATTCTTTATATTCATTTCTTCTTCTGTAACTAAAGGCTTAAATCCAATAAAAAAGCGATAATCAATTTGATTATCGCCAATCATAGAAACAAGTGCTTCTGTTTGCTTGTCTATTTTTTCGTAAGCAATTTCTTTTAATTTTCCTGTGATATTTTTCTTTGACCTTTCTTGTGTAGATCTTATAGAACTTTCAGTTGCTATTTGAAGTGCATGAATTTTGCCATTTCTATTTTGTGCTATTAATTGCCTAAAACTATCGTGTACAATAAATTTTTGTTCTGCTGATAAGAATGAATAGTTATATGATATTAATTCTTAATAAGCAAAACATTCTCCTTCCTTATTAAGTACAAGATTATTTTCTATAGATTTGATTGGGAACATATAACTCACTCCTTACTATAGTTATATTTTCATCAATAATTTTACTTTTAAATTTAATACTTTTTCCTGCATATGTTATTTTAGCTCTAAATGAATATAAGATTATTGACTTTAAAAATCCATAAGGTTTCTTTCCATCAAAAGTCTTTTGAGACATAAACCAAGTTATAAAAACTGGTATTCCAAAGTATTTTAGAAATGCTCCTTCTATCATAGCTAATGGGGGTAAATTACCAAATAATATAATTATAAAAAGTATTAATACAAACCATGTCATTTGTGTAAAAGTAACTGGAAATGGCAGTTGAAAATCATTTATTGCATAAATAACTTTCTCTACATTCCAAATACCTGTATATGACTTAATTTTTTTCAAATATACTCCTCCTTTTTATTTAGTCTCTTTTTAAAATTAAGGTTGATATTGGACATCAAAAAATGGACAAGGTTAATTGTCCACTTTTAACTCGCAAATATTAATATTATTCCTTAAATTCTAATCGTTAAATTAGAATTTGTTGAAATAAAGATTATACTCATTTTACTCCCCATTGGCATTCGCTACATTCAAGGTCATGAATAGAAATTATTCCATCACAGATAGGACACATAAATGTTTCTTTTTGTTGCACCATAAAGGCATTCAAACCATTTTCTTTTACAAACAGGCTATTCGCTACAAGACTTGCACGATATCTAGTATTGTAACTTTTTTCAAAGTTTTTAATCAGCTTACATGGGTACTCGTTACACTCATAACAATATGAAATACCTTTTTCATGAACACAGTCTTTAATTTTGCACTTATGACAGTGTTCGGGTTTTCCAATATCGCTGTTCAAGCAACCTGCACATGGTTTTTTATGATAGCAATGCTTATAGCAAACCATACAGTTCATTCCACAAGGAGCAAACATAATCGTCTCTATCGGTTCTTTCGGCATTTTCATAATAATTCCCCCCCTTTGTAGAATTATATAAATTCCCTCACTGAACGTCAAAATTAACAGCTAACTTGTGATCAAGATTAGCTTTAGTAGAATATAAAAGATCCATATCAAACTAATGCTCATAATCCGCCTGATAAACTGGAATTTTATCAAGTATAGCTAAAAAAACATAACTTCTCAAATAATTTTATTACCATATATTTTAAATTATTTTTTATGTTATATATTAGGAATTAGCCTAAATGATTTATCTATAAATTCCATAATTGCATCATACATCTTAGTAATATCTGTATATTGCAAATAAATCTGTTTATCTTCATCCCTATATCCTATAGAAAACTTGTCAAATTTTTTAAAGTCTTTTTCTTTAACTACTCTTCCACCATTATGAACAATCATATGCATCTCTTATTTCTGTTATATATTCCCATTTATCAGATTTGAATCCTTCTATCTTAATCCCTTCCTTTATACATTTTGCAGCTCGCTCTAAACCACTCCCCTTTATATCTTTTAATTCCTTTTCGATTTTATATACATTATGATAAAGTCTACAAAGTGTATTAACTGCTTCTTCTAACAATGAAACCATTGTTAATAATAAAGAGTACTGTGTTAGTAAATCTACTCTACATGAATGCAATGTACCACTTGTCATCGCCCAACATTCGGTTTTAAAATCATTTATTTTAGTAGCTTCTCTTACAATTTCTCTATACCCCTCTGATATAGCATCTAAAGCAATCTTATTATTCTCTATTACATTTCTAAATGGATAAAAATCGCAATGTGCTAAATATAATGCCATACTTCCTGGATTGTTCATATCATAATGACTCATATCAGGAAATTTTACATCACTATCTATACTATACATTTTCTTCTCCTTTTCTATTACGCAAATTCTTTATATGTTAACTATAAAATTCTAATTTGTCTATCTCATATTATACTCGTAATAAAAAGTTTCAATAAATTATTTTTTTAGCTTAAAATTTTTATACAAACAAAAACAGCACATGAAATTACAGCTAATACAGGTATTATTAGATGTCTTTTTTTCTTTGTTTCCTTATACTCATAAATCTCAGATATTGTCTGTGCTATAAGCATTATTAATATAAAATTAAATCCCACTTTGCTGTTAAAATGCAAACATTCCACAAAGTGCAGCAACACCTCTTACTGTGGTAATTATTTTTTTCATTATCCTTCCTCCTAATTTTTTAATAATCATGAAAGTTAATGATTCTTCTTTCTCTTGTTCTGAGAATGACTTTGCTTATGCTAATAATAGATGTGACTTTTAAATATACTTATATTATAACAAATATCACCAATCAACACTTAATCAAAACTATTAATTTTTAATTTAAACACTCAAATACCCCATGATTAGTTACTACAAAACTACCGCTTATTTCTAAATCACATCTATATGATTCATAATCAATATAATTTTGTAAACTAACTGGTACTTCTCCTAAAGCCCCAGTTTCTTCAATAAAATATCTAGCTACATCTGTCATATCATCACAATCTGGATAATAAATAATGTCATCTTTATGTTCATATAATTCCTCAAAGCTAGAGAAAAAAGCTATTTGAATATCATTTATTGATTCTCCTATATCTGTAGATGCTAATTCTTCTGCCATAGAACATAAGCTATTAATTTCTTCTATAGATGTATATTCACTAATTTCAAATGGTAACTCCCAATCATGTATTGCATATTCTTCATATTCACTATTTAATCCTATACGCTCCTTCAAATCATCCCAATCAATCGGTGGTGTAAACCAATCACCAACTAATTCACCTTCATTGTATTTTCCTAAGTTTGCAATATATACTCTCATTTCTTCCATAGTATCATCTCACATTCTTTTATTTAATTTGGATATAAAAAAGCAGTAGATTTTTATCTACTGCTTTTTTCTTATCTTTCAGAAAAAGATTTATAAATTTCATCATCTGTTCTTTCTTTATTCGGATCATCTGAAAAGAAAAAACTCAAATTCATATCTCTTTGATACTTTTTATATAATTCAGGTCGTAATGCTTGTGCTTTATTACTATTTTCAATACTTCTTACGTTAGGAGATCCATCTTCCCTTTTCCCATTTCTCCTTACATCATAACAATATATCGCATTAGGATTTCCACCTTCTACTTTACTTCCAATTATTCTTCTTTCAACATCGCTTTTATTTATAATTTTTTCCTCTGGAATATACTTAGCAAATATTTCAGAAAAATCATTAAATAAATCTCTATTTGCAAATCTATCTTTTATTCCAAAAAAATCGCAAAATTCTTGATTGCTTCTAAAGTAAACATTAAAGAAATCTATATAGCCAGTAATTGAATTATGTATATTATCTAATTCAATAAACTCTATTCTAGCCACAGCATATTTACTAGGTTTATGTTCTCCTTCTTTATATTTTGTAAGTATAACAATATAAATTTTATCTTTATACTTAAATTGAAATGAATCAATAACCCATTGCTTCTTTCTCATATCATTTAATAACTTCGGTAAATTTTTAAATCTTATTTCTTCATGTTCTTTCATAATACTCTCCTCTTTCAAAATAACATTACAATAAGCTATAGACTATATTTACATTCACATAAATAAAATTTACTGGTTAATGTTTGTACTTAAAAGAACGTCTAATATCTAATAAGTTATTTATTAACTAAAAAATCTATATACTTATTTTACCATTTCCTTTATTTTTTAAATTATACCATCTTTTAATATTACATAACAATACATTATACTCCCATTATTTTATTAAATAACTCTAATAATATATTTTTAACTCCACTAGAATTAAATCCTAAACCTACTGCAATTAATGCAACAACTAAAAATCCGATAAGTTTTGAAAACTCTCTTTTGAATCCTAGATATACACCAATTACAACTATAGCCGTTAATACTAATGATTGTGCATTTGATAAAAACCAGTTATATAAATTTTGACCAAAATTCATTTCTCAAATCTCCCTTCTTTTTTATTAAATCTATATTGCTTTATCTATTGAAACAACTACACTTTCTTTTACTCATCATAGATAATATCTTCAATGTTCACTGAATTTTGTTCAATTATTTTTTTATGACGATCTGTTAAGTTTGCATATTTTATTAAATCTTCAATTAATGTTGTATTATTCAAGACATCTAATCTTTTAATCGTTTTTAAAGTTGGTGCAACCTGCCTTGATAGCCAGTTTAAAGTTTTATGAATATTATACGGTTCTGGATTTGTTGTTAGTTTTAACTTAGCTCTACCTTCACCAATAAAATAACTCCACTGATCATTAGTTTTCCATTCACTTCTATTTTTCTCATCCTCTTTATCAACAAAACGTATATAACGATTAATAATTGAAAATGCTGTCTTTTCTTCATCTCTATTTGCTAACAAATCAACTGCTGCATGATATGCTCTTTCATTTTTTAACCTTATTTCAAATCTATTTTTTATTTTTGCTTCATCAATAGGTATATCTAATTTTATATATTGCTCATAGTCTTTTTCATAGATACAAAAGTAGACTTCACTTTTTAATGAAGCAATATATAAGGTATTCCCCATACCAATTTTCTCATTTCTTCTAACCAATTCACCTGACCTATAAGATTTGAAACTACGAAATACTGAAATGCATTCTTCATTATTGCATTTATTAACTAATTCTTTTATATCTAATATTCCTGTCATATCATTAATAGCAAGATCCATTCTCTTCATAACACCGCCAGCTAATAATGCATCTAATAAAAAGTCATACCATGATCTATGTTGTGCTAATAAGAAATTCTCAAATTGCCTGCAACCTTGTCCTTTCAATTCTATTAAAACTCCTTTTTCTATGTCTTGAGATACTAAAACAAATATATTACCTATAACATAATGCTCTGAATAAGAGTAAAATCCATAATCCTCATGAATCATATATTCAAGCTTTAATTTCAATATATTATTAACAACATTTTCTACATCTGTTGTTGGAAATCTTATTCTTATATAGTCAATCATCATCGTAAGTGGTAATTCTGGATTAAATCTTCCTAACGATTTAATTAATTTTTCTTTTATCCCATTTTTTATTATTATTTTCCCACTTTCTATTTTATTTAAATATTCTCTCATAATCCCTACTGATAATGCTAATTTATTTTGAGAAACTCCATATTCAATCCTTTTATCTTTTAGATTTTCAATCCATTCTTCTGTACTCAATCATTTGTCCTCCTATAAAAAAGGTATGTGAAATAACCTTTGATTTTTTCACATACCCCTAATCTCTTGAAACCTTGTTTCTACCTTGCTTTTATAAGTTTTACTTAAATGGTTTTAGTCGATTTGTGCCCCCCTGTTAGATACCAGGGGCTAATAAATATTGGTATGGCAAAGCCATACCAATAGCAGGTCAATCCGCATCTGCGTCTTTCGCTTCGCACGACGCCTATGCTTACTGCCTGCTTCTTATTGTTTTAAATTTTTTTAACTAAATCCAAAATAATACACTAACACTTGTCCATCCTCTACATTAATATTAAACTCAAATCTTATAGGATATTCTACCTTTGTTTGCTCACTATCTAAATAAACACTACAAATCATATCAGCAGTAAATTCAGAAAAAACACTTTGCAATATTCTAGCCCCAGATGATTTACAAAAATCCATTGGCTGTTCTTCAAAATCCTTAATGTATTCATCATATCTTATAATTTCTTCAATATTTTCAATAGAATACATTTCTTGAATGAAATTAAACACCTCCAAACTTTAATCTGTTTTTTCTGTTTTTACAAATAATTTATCTATTTCATCTAAAAAATTGTGACCTTTAGGAACAAGTGGAGTATAAAATTCAGATATTACACTTGTACCAGTATCTATATAGCCTCTTCCTTTAATTTGCTTTAAGAAAAAGTCTTTGTTAGTTTCACTAAACATCATATTATATCCAAGATCAGACATTCTCCCCAGTGCTACTCTAAAATTAAATTGATCTCTAATACCATCTCCAAGATATTTAGCATCTGGACGTTGACAAGCTAATATAAGAAAAAAACCTGCCTGTCTACCAAGCATTACAATTTGCTTTAGTTTATTTAAAACAGCAGTATTTTCTTTAGTTCCTAGCATTTCCATAAAAGCAACATACTCATCAAATATTAAAAAGTTAGCTGGAAGTCCAAGATATGCATAATTTTCTCCAATTTTATAATTACTCATAGTTTTCATAGATTCACTACGCTTCATCATTTCATCATAAAAGTTATTTATGCACAAAATCATATCGTCTTTTTTACAATATACATTTGGTATAACCATTTTCAAATCTGCTGAATCTGCATTTTTAGGATCTAATATATAAAGTGTAGATTTAGTTCTTATTAATGCTTCAATTATTGTAAGTATAAAATATGTCTTTCCTCCGCCAGTTCCTCCTGCAATTAGCATATGAGGTAACTTATCAAACTCCCAATACACAGACTTCATAAATTTTAAACTTCCATTACGAACTTTAACTTCATCAATAGATATTCTATTTGCAATAGTATCATATAGTAAAACATATTCAATATAAGAGTCTTTTAACTCTTTAGAAACTAACTCACAATATAAACCTGACTCTAATTTCTTTTCTAAATTTAATAATTGATCTTGATATTTACCTAAAGTTATTTCAACTTTAATATAAATTAATCCATCCTTTAATTCATAGTACATTTTAGGAAAATACACTATTTTTTCTTTCTGCTTATTAGAATTTAAATCTTTAAAGAATCCACTATCTTTAATAGATTCAGATTCATACCATTTATTTTCTAATATCATTCTTGCTAATTTTTGACGATGGATTAGTTGTTTAACTCTATCATATTGAAAGTGATAACCCATTCCCAGAAAACAAGTTTATGTTTTTCCAGTTTATTTCTGTAATCTGTTTTACATTAAGAACTGTCAATAATATCGTAAATATAATTGACAATATACTTATTGAAAAACGAAAAACCAGTAATTTATCAATGGCTCTTATCCTATTCCCTTTGTATTTATAAAATTTCATTTTTTATCCTTTCCATATATTTATTAAAATCCTGTGCATTATATCTATCTACATTTCTATTAAATTTTGGTTGTTGTATTTTTTCATATTTCCTATTATCAATCCTTCTTTCAAACAATAGATTTTTATCTTTAGGATATCTATGTCTTACATAATTTTTGTAGTATTTCAAAATTACATCAGCTTCTTTTGTCAACAGATATATATATCGGAACATAAGTCCATTAATTTTTTCTATACCTTTGTACTCACAAAAACAATGTGTAAACCAATATCTTTTTTTTACTCCATCATAGTGTGCATTTTCTTCCAATAATTTTCTTGCACTACGTGGATGTATTTTTTCTCCTGTTTCTTTATCTCGATATACACTAGTCTTAAAATAACCACAATAATAAAAATTAGAAGCTTGATAAACATATCCGCATTTTCCTTCTATTCCATCAGCAAGTGTATATAAAAAAAGATATCCTGTGTTTTTTCTTAACCATCTTATTAGTAGTGAAAGAGTTCGACTTCCAAAATATTGATTATAATTCATTTCTGGAAGAAAACACATTTTGCCAATTTCCAAATAGTTTTCTGTAAAAAGTTCATTACAAGGAAATATTTTACGTATAGTCTGTAATGGCTGTGTTCCCCATCCTAATTCAATCACACCTAACAATATGTCTTCTTCATAAACTCCTAAAAAATAACGACAAAGACGAGGAATTACTTTTGAATAGTGATACGTCCTAATAAAATTAATTACTGCTTTCTTTGGTATTTTCTTTATTCTTAAATCTAATTTTCTTCTACTAATTATTTGAATACTCTTATCTTTATCCTTACTCATATTAATCTACTTCTTTTTAATATTATCTTTACTTGCCTGCTTATCTTGTAAATCTTCTGCTAATTTTCCTTGTCCTATTTTCAAAGTGATATCATCAGCTTTAATATACCAATCTACATCAGTCCCATTAAAATTAGCTGTCGCTACTGTATCTGCAACTGGATTAATAATATCTACTTCTGAATTATAATCAAACTCTTTTAATTGTACTGATGCTGGTATACTGACTTGTATCATTCTTCCTTGTCCTCTACTCTTTAAATCATAAGTACGTTCTTTAATTTCATTTGATACTGTTCCATCATCATTTTGAACATGTACCTCTCTTCTGAGTGCCGAAAACTTTAATACTCCAAATGTTTTTTCTTTATCTATAACTATTCCATTTGCTAATCTCATAATCTTATCCTCATTAAGCCTTTACTATATCATCTGCTAATAAAATATAATTTGTAAAACCTCGAGTTCCTATTTTATATCCTTCAGCTAATTTATTAATTTTACCTTTTCCTCAACTTCAAAAGACTTTTCACCTACATTAGCTGGTAAAATAACAACTATATCGTCTGCTCTTTATATATCTGAATAGAGACTATATTCTCTAGACATTACTGTCATTTTCCCATTAATTTTTCTTTGTTTAATATATCCTTCTCCTGCATATTCTAAACTTCCAAATGTATCATCCATATTGGGGATAATATGTTTCAATTTCATCAATCATTACCTCTCTTTTCTAAATTTATATTTTTAAAATAAAGTAAATAGCTTTAAATGTTGGTGATCTAATAAACACAAATTTATAATCCATAATTTCATTACCTCCTAAAAATTTGTATAAAAAAACAGATACTACTTTGTATCTGAACCTTCTATTTCTCTATTTTCTTTTTACTTTTTATTGATATTAATAATAATCCTAATAATGTAGTTCCTATTCCATAGAATATTAACTCATTTGTCTCTCCTGTTTTTGGTAATTCTGTTTTCTCTATTTTTTTGTTTGTCATCTTAAAAATTATAATCTCACCATTTTCCTTTATTTCAAATTTCATTGGTGTTTCATCAATTTGATATCCTTTAGGTGCTTCGTATTCTTGGAAGTAATAAATACCCTTAGATAATTTATTAAAATAAAATACACCTTTATCATCTGTTTTACCTTCTATTAAAATATTTTTATCTTCATCAAGTATCCTAATTCCTGCGTTTGGTAAGGGCTCACCTGTTACTACATCTGTTTTTATTAACTTAGCCCCTCCTTTAATTAATTCATTTTTAATTTTTAGGTTATGCACCTCATTTTGTTCCTTAATTATTACCTTAAAATCTTTTGCTGCAATATATCCTTCTGGTGTTTTAGTTTCTTTGACTGTATAAGTATCGTAAGGTAATCCTTCAAATTTTAAATATCCTTTTTCATCTGTATATCCTGTTTTAACTAACTTCACTATTGTGTCACTAAATACAGAAAACTCTACATCCTTTAAAGGTTTTATTTCTTTATTTTTTGTTTTTAAAATATTTTTAATTTTTTCTTTCCAATCATATTCTCCAAACTTTATTAAATCAAATCCACCTGTAATTACTTTCTCTTTTACTATTGTTTCTTTTACAGATGTTTCTATATTTTCACCTGCATAACTTATTTCAAAATAATGTTTAGTAATATCTAATAAATATCCTTCTGGAACTTTCTTTTCAATCCAATAATACTCACCAAGATATAAATTTTCTACTTTTGCCTTTCCACCTTTAATCGTTACTATTTCAACTAACTCATCATTATTTGATTTTCTTAATTCATAAACCGCACCATCAAGTTTTGCACTTCCTTGAGGTATTGACCCAATTTTTTCATCTTCTTTAGTTAATATTGCTTTTCCTTTTTGTTCTGTATCTTTATGAGTAATAGATGTTGATGTTACTTCTACAGTTTGTCCAACATATTTTAATTCAAATGGTATTTTTTCTTTATTTATTAAATATCCCTCTGGAGCCTTTTCTTCAAGGGCATAATACTTTCCGAGCTTTATCTTTTCTGATGTTGCCTTTCCAAATTTATCTGTGGTTATAGTAGTTATCTTTTCATCATTTTCATTATAAATTCCATAAATTGCTCCTTCTAATTTATAACTATCATTAGGCATTTCTGTTCCAAAGTCTTTTCCCATCTTACTAAGTACTACATTACCTAACTGTTCTTTATTTCCTAATGAAACTTCTATTGTTTTATTTGCTTCAATAATAACTTTTTTAATTTCACCTTTATTAAAATATCCGTTTGGTGCTATCACTTCTGATATTGTTACAGTTTTTCCTTCTGGTAATCTTCTATACTAGCAATTCCATTAGAATCGGTTATAATTTCTTTACTATCACCATCATACTCAAATCTAAGTTTTGCATTTGCTAATTCCTTTCTTGTGTCTTCATCAATCTTTTTTACTTTAACACTTCCTAACTTGATTACATTTATATTTAAATTTGAACTCATCGAACTTTCCATATGAAATTCTGCTAAACTTTGATAGTTAGGCTTACGATAAACTATTGATGTTCCAACCTCATTCTTAGGAATCTTTATATAACTAATAACTCTTGAATTAGAATTTTTATTTGCTGTAATTTTCAAAGTATTTTCTTCAAGTAATATATCTGTTCCAGTATTATTTGATTTTAAATTCATTTGTCTAATAATACTATTCTTATCTTCTAACTCAATTGTTTCTCCACTTTTAACTGCAACTTTTTCATTATTCCATGAAGGTAATATATTATGTCTATTTACCTTTTCAAGTATTTCAGTTTTTCTTTTATGATAATTTGGAAGTGTTGTAGATATAAATTTATCTCCTAATTCCTCCCATATAATTATTTGAGTTAATGCATAGTCATATTTTGATTGATTTGTATCTGTATATCCATAATAAGCAATTTTAGATAATATATCTTTCTTAGAATCTATATATTCTTCTGATACATATCCACCTCCACTAGACGTTATAATTCCAGGTTCTATACAAAATACGGTTTTACCATCTACCTTCATACGGTAAATCTTATGATTAACCTTTTTATTAGTAATTGGACTAATACCTACATAATTAAATCCTGTACTTTCACTCATATCCAACTCACTTGCATAAACTGAAACTTGTGATGTAAACATAGTAGTAATTATAATTATAAAAGCCATAATAAAACTTACAAATTTTTTAGATAATTTATATTTATCCATAAATATCATCCTTTCCATCATATTATTTCAATAAAAAATAGACACTGAATTTATAAATTTCAATGTCTATTTATATATATTTATTTAATTATATTAATGCTTTTCCATTTCTCCAATTACATCTTATATAAGATATAAATTCATCCTTAACCTCCAAATTTTTTCCATCAACGTGATCAACTATTAAAATTTGAGGAAGTATACCAGTATCTTCTCCAATTGATTTAATTTCATCAAATATAGTCTTATACATCTGATTTACTGCTTTTAAATCAGACTGTGAAAATTCATTTTTATCTATGTCACCTTCAGGAAAATAAACTTGACTTGGTTGATCAAAAAACATAATTAGTGACATAGGTGAATTTTCCTGTTTAGCAAAGTACCTAAGAAAGCTAAGGAAAAGTGATATATGGCATGATACCCAGTTCGCTCCACTCCCCATCTCATTTAAAAATATTTTTTCATTTTTATTTTGATATTGATATAAATCAAATGTTCCATCTACTAAACTAAAATTAAGATTTATAGGTCTATATTCTTCCTCAAAATCTAATGTAAGAGCTAATCGATTCATATTATCAGATAAAAACGTCTGAGCCTTTGCCTTCTTTACCTCTAAATCATATCCTTTAATCTTATCTTCTAAATTTGTTATTAATTCCTTTAAATTTTCTATATCTTCATCAATATTTTCAAATAATCCTCCATCAATCATATTAGAATATAATTCAATTTTAACTTTAGCATAATTTACTTTTTCTTTCTTAGAATTTAAGGCATCTGATTTTATATATTTTTTCTCAATTTCTTTAATCTGATTTGATATTATTTTCATCTTTTCTGATATATCTAAAGCAATTCCTTTCAATTTCCTTATATCTTCTGAAAAATCATGTGTATATTTACTAGTAATCTCTAGCTCCTTATCTAACCATTCGCCTGCTTCTAATAGTAATCTATCTTCTTCTGAAATAACTTCACAATTATTTCCGCAAAGTGGACAAGAATATTTATTTTCACCAATTTCAAAAACCTTTGTTTTTTCTTTTAATTCTTTTAGTGATTCAGTAAAACCTCGACCTCGGTTACTTGCATCATCTAAATTATTTATTTTCATTAGAATACTTCTTTCTTCGCTTACTAGCTCTTCTAATTCTTTTTTTAACAAATTATATCTTTCAATTATTCCCTCTTCTTCTAAAAGTTGAGCTTCATCAAATTCTGGCAAATTAGACGCAAGTTTTTTCATCTTATTTAAAGTTATATTTAAGTCAATAGGAGTATTTAATAATGAAAAATAATCTTCTAATAATGGTTTTAATATACTTTTTAAATATTCACTACTTTTCTGATTTGATTTTTGACTCTTTAACTTACGATTCAATTGATTCTTTAAATCATTTAACTCTATTAAGCTACTATAGTATTCCTGTCCTATCATTCCTGCAAAAATAGGAAATTGCTCAATTATATCCTTTCTCTTGTATGATTCTGAAAATCTATAGAACAATGCAAATTTACTTGCAATTAAGTTTTGATGTTGAAAAAGATAGGATGTCATATTTCTTAAAGATGCTTTCTTTCCTTTTTCATCTTTTTCGAAAACAAGATTACTTACATGTAACCCTAATGCAGACTCAATTTCATACTGAGCATCCTTAATCGATAATATCGGCATATTTTTAAAATAATTTAAATCAACTTTATCTACTGGAAAATCAATACCTTCTTTTGATATATGCATTTTCCCTCCATTCTCCCAATTATATCTAGCAATTATATAGGTATTTTTATTTATTACCATTGGTATAACATAAATATATGCAAATTCTGTAATCTTCCCCTTTGGGATAGTACATCTTGAACTACATAAACAGTAGTCCATTATTTCAACAAGAGCACTCTTACCTGTTTTTGATTCCCCAGTAATAATATTCACTCCTGGTTTCATATTAACACTTCTAACTTCTCCTGATTTATTAAAAATCATAATCGCCCTCATATAACTTCTCATATTCTATCAACCCCTAAAAAATAATTTAAATGATCCTCATTTGTCTTTGCAAAAATAATACCTAAATAATACGCAGATCTAATCCAACTTTTAATTTCTCCTTTATAATTTAAGTGACTTATAGGATCTGAAATTAAAAATATTCTATTTCCTTCTAAACGTATATTCTCTTGTGAATATAGAATTATTATAGCTTTTTTAGATAACCCCTTAACATCCTCAAAACGCTTTATATATCCTGCCAAATCAGATTTCCCTGAAATTTTTTTATTATTTTCCAGATCCTTAGGCTTATTAAATAGACTTTCCATTCTGCTTGTTTTATTTGCAGAAATAAGTTTTTTCCTTGAATCTGAATATAACAAAATAGGAAGTGCCATAAATAGTGTTCTTATTTCACATGGTTTATTATATCCTGATAAAAATCCTCTAAATAATAATGCATAAAAATGTGAATTCATAGATAATATTTTTATATTTTTTATACTCAATTATTTTCACCTACATCCCAACTAAATTTTCTGTCATCCACAATAGTATGAATAATTCCCCTTTGAAAATAATATTGATTTTTAATTATTGATTCAAAATCCCTCACATCCCATGACATAACTTCACTATACAATATTTGTGAACTTTCAATTTGCTCTTTTCTACTTTTTCCTCTACTCTTAATTACACTAATTTTTTTCTGATGTTTTAATTTATATGACAAATCATCTCTATATTTATCTAAACTTTGATTATATAAAAAATCTTCATTGAAAAAGTTAATAATAGTCATATTTGTTTTCCAATAATCTAATATAGCTAGTTGAATCTCATCATCATACTCTATTTTTTTTATTTCTTCAACAAAATTTTTATTAATCAATGTTCCCTTTTCATATTCTGATATATCTTCATCATTAAATATATCTGGTAATGGTTTTCCATTCTTATTAGAATAAGCTACCGACTCTTTCTGTAAAATATTATCAAAATCTTCTCTACTTACTTCCCATCTATGTGGTGGCTCTTTTACAATTGAAAGTAGTCTTCCCAGTAATGCTCCGATATAATGATCTCTATTCTCTTGAGGGATATGTCCAACATAACAATCAAACTCTTTTGATATATCAGAAATTTTATTTTGATTATATTCTATAGTAAATCTAGATAATATATCTTCTAGCTTTTCTTTATCATAAATATTTTCATCGAATATTTTTTTGTAATACTTTCTAAAAGTGTTTTCATCTTTTTTTTCAATAGCTCCAATATTTAATAACACACATAATTTTTCACTTTTATTTTTATTGTTCCAATCATGAAATGGGGAATCTACTCCAATTACTGAAGTAGTATACAATACCAAACTAGAAAATACTGATATTCTATCATATTCAACATACCAATTAGTTAAAGTTTTCCAAAAATCTATATTTCTATCAGAAAGAGAATGCTCACCAAAATGGTGTTTTACCTCTATTTGAAAAGATGAGTCAGATTCACTTGAAATTAAACTGACATCTCCATTAACTTCTATTTGCACTTTATCTCCACTTTTCATATTAAAACAATTTCTTAATGCAATATAATATTGAAAAATGTCCCCTGCTTTTTTTAAAGTTGCATCATTTACCGCAGTACCCATAATATAACATCACCCACTTTATAATAATACAGATATTATACTATACATTTACTAAATATTACATATTATTGGCATATATAACACTTTTACTAGATCTTATTAAACAAGTATTACTTTAATGATATTATTTTAAGATTTAATAAAAATAATTAATAAAATAAATTTGTAGTAGCTAAGTTATTATTCAAATAAAAAAGCAATAATAGATATATAAATTATAATCCATTATTGCCTTTATTTTTATTATATTTTCGTATTTCCACACTCCATATATATAACTACAGACACGTCAAAATACCTTTTTAATTCTTTATTCCTTATTTTACTTCCATCTGATGCAAATACTACATGCTTGTGAAAGTGGCTAAAATTCAGAATTTCCAGCATTACTTGCGACGTAGCAACGCTACAGTCTCCACATGTGTAGAATGAGGGAACATATCTACAGGTTGTGCCTCAATACATTTAAATCCATGCATATTTAGATAATTTAAATCCCTTGCTAAAGTAGAAGGATTACAAGAAACATAAACAATTCTCTCAGGATTCATTGAAACAATTGTCTCTAAAACCTTTTCGTCACAACCCTTTCTAGGTGGGTCTACAACTACAACATTAGCAGTCTTACCCTCACTATACATCTTAGGAACAACCTCTTCTGCCTTACCCACATAGAATTCAGCATTATGTATATTGTTTAATCTAGCATTTACCTTAGCATCTTTTATAGCATCTTCTATAATTTCTATTCCATAAACTTTTTTAGCCTTTTGCGCTAAAAATAAAGATATTGTACCTATACCACAATAAATATCAAAAACAGTATCAGTATCCTTTAAATCTGCATATTCAAGAGCTTTATTATATAATACCTTAGTTTGTATAGGATTTACTTGGAAAAATGACAATGGAGAAATCTCAAATACTAAATCTCCTATATAATCATTTATTTTACCATCTCCATACACAACTATATTCTCTTTTCCAAGAATGGCATTTGTATTTTTTTCATTTATATTTACAACTAAAGTCTTAAATCCAGGTATATTTTCCTCTAATACTGAAGCTAATTCTTTAAGATATGGAAGT